>RXJV01000068.1 GCA_003963075.1 Burkholderiales bacterium | reverse complement strand
GCTGCCGCCGGCGCCTTCGATGCGCTTGCCGCCGGCCAGCAGCTTGGCGCCGAGTGCAATGGCGTCGGCGACATGGGTCTCCACCTTCTGCAACGCCTGCTCGTCGATCAGCGGGCCGACGTGGATGCCCGCCTCGAAGCCGTTGCCCGTCTTCAGTGCCGCAACCCGGGCCGCAAACTTCTCCAGGAAGGCGTCGTAGACGCCTGCCTGCACATAGATGCGGTTGGCGCAGACGCAGGTCTGGCCGGCATTGCGGTACTTGCTGGTGATGGCGCCTTCGACGGCCGAATCGAGATCTGCGTCGTCAAACACGATGAAGGGCGCGTTGCCGCCCAGTTCCAGGCTGAGCTTCTTGATCGTCGGCGCGCACTGCTTCATCAGGATCCGGCCGACCTCGGTGCTGCCGGTGAAGGACAGATGTTTGACGACCTCGCTCTCGCAGAGGATGCGGCCGATTTCGATGGACTGCGTGGCATCGGCCGTCAACACGTTCAGCACGCCGGACGGCATGCCGGCGCGCTGGGCCAGCTCGGCCACGGCCAGGGCGGTCAGCGGCGTGGCTTCGGCGGGTTTGATGATGACCGGGCAGCCCGCAGCGAGCGCCGGCGCGACCTTGCGCGTGATCATCGCCAGCGGGAAGTTCCACGGCGTGATCGCCGCACAGACACCCACGGCCTGCTTGATCACAAGGTAGCGCTTGGTCGGGTCGGTGGTGGGAATCGTCTCGCCGTAGACCCGCTTGCCCTCCTCGGCAAACCAATCCAGGAAGCTCGCCCCGTAAATCACCTCACCGCGGGCCTCGGCCAGCGGCTTGCCCTGTTCGGCGGTCATCAGCCGTGCCAGGTCGTCGGCATGCTTCACCAGCAACTGCTGCCATCGCAGCAGCACGGCAGCGCGCTCCTTGGCCGGCTTGGACCGCCAGGCGTTCAGGGCATTGGCGGCGGCGGCGATCGCAGCCTCGGTCTCGGTGCGGCCCAGGTTGGCCACCTGGGCCAGTTCGCGGCCGGTGGCCGGGTCGGTTACGGCAAAGCTGGCCGCACCAGCCACCCATTCGCCGTTGATCAGCGCCTGGGTGCGCAGCAGGCCGGCGTCGTCGAGCGCGGTCAGCGGGGAATTTGCTTCCATTTGGGCGTCTCCAATCGAATGGATGGCGACTCTACCCGGGACGGCGCAAGCCCCCTCCCTACAATCGCCCCTCTTTGTCACTGACCTTGTCGTCAATCTCTCAGGAAGCCCCCGGAATGAAAGCCGCCGAGATCCGCCAGACCTTTCTGAAGTTCTTCGAATCGAAAGGCCATCAGATCGTCGCCTCGAGCCCCGTGGTGCCGGGTGACGACCCGACGCTGCTGTTCACCAACGCGGGCATGAACCAGTTCAAGGACGTGTTCCTGGGCTTTGACAAGCGCCCCTACACCCGCGCGACGACCAGCCAGAAGTGCATCCGCGCCGGCGGCAAGCACAACGACCTGGACAACGTCGGCTACACCGCGCGCCACCACACCTTCTTCGAGATGCTGGGCAACTTCAGCTTCGGCGACTACTTCAAGAAGGACGCGATCACCTACGCCTGGGAACTGCTGACCGTTCACTTCAAGCTGCCGACCGAGAAGCTCTGGGTCACCGTCTACCAGGAAGACGACGAGGCCTACGAGATCTGGAACAAGACCGTGGGCGTGCCCGCCGAGCGCATCGTGCGCATCGGCGACAACAAGGGCGCGCGCTACATGTCCGACAACTTCTGGATGATGGGCGACACCGGCCCCTGCGGCCCCTGCACCGAGATCTTCTACGACCACGGCCCCGACGTGGCCGGCGGCCCGCCGGGCTCGCCCGAGCAGGACGGCGACCGCTACATCGAGATCTGGAACAACGTCTTCATGCAGTTCAACCGCACGGAAGACGGCGTCATGCATCCGCTGCCCAAGCCGAGCGTGGACACCGGCATGGGCCTGGAGCGCCTGGCCGCGGTGCTGCAGCATGTGCACAGCAACTACGAGATCGACACCTTCGTGAACCTGCTGGCGGCGGCCAAGAAGGCGGTCGACGAGGCCGCGGGCGGCGGCGACTGCGACGCGACCAGTCCGTCGCTCAAGGTGATTGCCGACCACATCCGTGCCTGCTCCTTCACGGTGGTCGACGGCGTCATCCCGGGCAATGCCGGCCGCGGCTATGTGCTGCGCCGCATCGCCCGCCGCGCCATCCGCCATGGCTACAAGCTCGGTGCGCGCACGCCCTTCTTCCACAAGCTGGTCGCTGCGCTGGCCGCCGAGATGGGCGACGCCTACCCAGAGCTGCGCCAGGCCGAGAAGCGCGTGACCGACGTGCTGAAGCAGGAAGAGGAGCGTTTCTTCCAGACCATCGCCACCGGCATGGAGATCCTGGAAGGCGCGCTGGCCCACGGCAACGTCGACGGCGACACCGCCTTCAAGCTGCACGACACCTACGGCTTCCCGGTCGACCTGACCGCCGACGTCTGCCGCGAGCGCGGCGTGACGGTGGACGAAGCCCGCTTCCACGAGCTGCTGGAAGAGCAGAAGAACCGCGCCCGCGCGGCCGGCAAGTTCAAGATGGCCCAGGGCCTGGCCTACAGCGGTGTGGCCACGACCTTCCACGGCTACGAGCATCTCGTCTACGAGACCGCCACCGTCACGGCCATCTACGTCGACGGCGCCCAGGTCAACGAAGCGCAGGCCGGTGACGACGCCGTCATCGTGCTGGACCACACGCCCTTCTATGCCGAGAGCGGCGGCCAGGTCGGCGATGCCGGCGAACTGCGCAACGGCAGCACTCGAGTTGTCGTGTCCGACACGCTGAAGATCCAGGCCGATGTGTTCGGCCATCACGGCCAGATCGTCGAAGGTTCGGTCAAGGTCGGCGATGTGTTCACCGCTAAGGTGGACGCCGAACGCCGCGCCAAGACCGTGCGCAACCACAGCGCCACCCACCTGATGCACAAGGCCCTGCGCGAAGTGCTCGGCGCCCATGTGCAGCAGAAGGGCTCGCTGGTGAATGCCGAGCGCACCCGCTTCGACTTCGCGCACAACGCGCCGATGACGGCCGAAGAGATCCGCGAGGTCGAGGCCCTGGTCAACGCCGAGATCCTGGCCAATGCCGGTGCCTCGGCGCAGGTGATGGCGCTGGACGATGCCCAGAAGTCGGGCGCCATGATGCTGTTCGGCGAGAAGTACGGCGAGACGGTGCGGGTGCTGAGCATCGGCTCGTCCAAGGAACTCTGCGGCGGCACGCACGTGAAGGCGACCGGCGACATCGGCCTGTTCAAGATCGTCGCCGAGTCCGGCGTTGCGGCCGGTATCCGGCGCGTCGAGGCCGTCACCGGCGACAACGCGTTGGCCTATCTGCAGTCACTGGAGAGCACCGTGCAGGGCGCCGCGCTGACGCTCAAGACCACGCCGCACGAGCTGGGCCAGCGCCTGCACGCCGTGCTGGAGCAGGTGCGTCAGCTGGAGAAGGAATTGACCGCCGCCAAGAGCAAGCTGGCCTCGGCCCAGGGCGACGAACTGCTGGCCCAGGCCGTGGACGTCAAGGGCCTGAAGGTGCTGGCCGCCAAGCTCGAAGGCGCCGACGCCAAGACCTTGCGCGAGACCATGGACAAGCTCAAGGACAAGCTCAAGACCGCGGCCATCGTGCTGGCGGCTGTCGACGGCGACAAGGTTCAGCTCGCCGCCGGGGTGACGGCGGACAGCACGGCCAAGGTCAAGGCCGGCGAACTCGTCAATTTCGTCGCCCAGCAGGTCGGTGGCAAGGGCGGCGGCAAGCCGGACCTGGCCATGGCCGGTGGCACGCAGCCGGCGGGTGTGGCTGCGGCGCTGAACAGCGTCGCAGCCTGGGTGTCGGAGCGCGTCTGAGCGTCGTCAGCGGCGCATCATGAACAAGGCCCGCAGCTGCGGGCCTTGTTGCTTCAGAAGGTCTCCCAGTCGCCTTCGGGGCTTGCGGGCGGCGGCGCCGTTCGGGGAGTCGGGGCCGGTGCCGCGATCACCGGTTCTGCGCGGCGTGCGCTGGGCCGCGCGGGCGCCGTGGCGGGCGCCTTGGCCGCGGCCACGGCTGGTTTCGGTGCCGGCTTGGGCGCAGGGGCGGCCCTGGTCGCGGGCGCGGACCGGGCGACCGGCGCAGCCGCTGGCTTGGAAGCGGCAGGTGCCGAGGCAGGCCGCGAGTCGACCGCTGCCCGCGCAGTGTCCTGGGCCGAGACCCGGAACACCGCGACGGCCTCGACCAGCCGCTGCGCCTGGTCCTTCAGGCTCTCGGCCGCCGCGGCCGATTCCTCGACCAGTGCAGCGTTCTGCTGCGTCATCCGGTCCAGTTGCACGACCGAGTTGTTGACCGTGGCAATGCCGTCGCTCTGCTCGGTCGCCGCCGAGCTGATCTCGCCGATGATGTCCTGCACCCGCTGCACGCTGGAGACGATTTCGCCCATGGTCGTGCCCGCGGTCTGCACCAGGCGTGCGCCGTTCTCGACGCGCTCGACGCTGTTGCCGATCAGGGCCTTGATCTCCTTGGCGGCCTCGGCGCTGCGCCCGGCCAGGGAGCGCACTTCGCCAGCGACGACCGCGAAGCCGCGGCCCTGTTCGCCAGCACGCGCGGCCTCGACCGCTGCATTCAAGGCCAGGATGTTCGTCTGGAAGGCGATGCCGTCGATGGTGCCGATGATGTCGGCGATTTTTTTGCTCGCGGCATTGATCTCGTCCATCGTCGTGACGACCTGGCCGACCACCTCGCCGCCGCGCGTGGCCGCCGAGACGGCGGACTGCACCAGTTGGTTGGCGGTGCGTGCCGAGTCGGCGGTCTGGCGCACGGTGCCGGTCAGCTCGCTCATCGACGATGCAGCGTTCTGGAGACTGCTGGCGGTCTGCTCGGTGCGCTGGCTGAGGTCGAGGTTGCCGGTGGCGATCTCGGTGCTGGCGGTGCCGATGCTGTCGACCGAATTGCGCACCGTGCCGATGGTTGCGGCCAGGCGCTGGCGCATGCCCTCGGCGTCCTGGATCAGCGAGCCGATCTCGTCGTTACGGCTGCTGCTGACCGACTGGGTCAGATCACCGTCGGCGATCGCACCCACGGCACGCTGCAGCGATGCCAATGGCCGCGCAACCCACTGACGCATCATCCACAGCAGGCCGAATCCGAGCCCGACCGTCGTCAGTGCCAGGGCGCCCCAGAAGAACCACAGCGTCGCGCGGCCGGTGGCCTGGGCCTCGTGGCGGGAGACCTGGGCGACAACCCAGTAGCCGGTCTTCTCGCTCCGGCGCGCGACGGCGAAATTGTCGGTTTGGCCATTGCCGAGCACGTCCGGAATATCGTCCAGCACAACTGCATTGGCGGTCTGCTCGGCGAGCAGCTTCTCAAAGCCGGGTGCAACGCTGGACACCAATTTGCCCTTGGCCGTGGGGTGGGCGGCGAACTGGGCGTTGGCAGCATCCTTGGGCATCACGACGATGAAGGTGCCCCCATGCTCGAAGAACTTCGCGCTGGCAGCCATGCGGTCCAGAGCCTGCTCGAACACGTCCAGGTCGAACGCCACGGCGAGGACGCCGATGACCTTGCCGGCGTCGCTCTTGATCGGCTCGTAATGCGCGATGTAGGGGCGGCCGAACAGCAGCACGCGGCCGGTGAAGGGCTTGCCGGCCATCAGCGAAGCGTGGCCCGGATGGGTCTTGCCCAGCATGCTGCCCAGGGCCCGCTCACCCTTCTCGTTCTTCACCGAGGTGGTGATGCGCTCGAAGTCGTCGCCCTTCAGCGCGAAGGCGGTGGCGGTGCCACCGGTGATGGCGGCGAATTTGTCGACCTGGGTGAAGTTGCCATTGAGCTTGGGGCCCCAATCCCGCAGGTCGCCGGTAGTTTCGTCCAGCGTGAAACTGGGCCCGAATTCCTGCCGGAACGAGCCGAAGCTGCGCTGCACCTGCTTGGCCGCGACATCGTCCATCGCGTGCATGGTGTCGACCAGAGACGCGGCCTTGTCGCCGACCCAGGTCTGCACCTGGTCGTTGGCCGAGCGTTTGAGCAAGGCGCCGACGATGAGGCTGACACCGAGCAGCACGGCGGCGACCGCGATGGCGCCGGTCATCGAGACCTGGCGGGCAATGGAGTGACTAGGTTGACTCATGCTGTTCTCCAGGGCCTGTTCGGACAGGGCTCCGCTCGGCCCGCCTCACCGCGAGGTCACGCGCCGAGAGAATCAAGTGAACCGGGACTCAGGCGGCGACGGCGGCGTCCATCAAGCCCATTTCGGCGCTGCTCATCAGCCCCTCGATGTCCATCAGGATCAGCATGCGCTCGCCAACGGAGCCGATGCCGGTGATAAAGCTGGTGTCGACCGACGCGGAGCTGAGTTCGGGCGCCGGCTTGATCGCGTCGCGGCTCAGTTCCAGCACGTCCGACACCGAGTCGACCACGGCACCGACAACGCGGTTCTTCACGTTCAGCACGATCACGACCGTGAAGCTGTTGTATTCGGCGCTCGGGCAGTTCAGCTTCAGGCGCAGGTCGACGATGGGGACAATGACGCCGCGCAGGTTGACGACGCCCTTGATGAAGTCCGGCGCGTTGGCGATGCGCGTCGGCGCCTCGTAGGAGCGGATCTCCTGGACCTTCAGGATGTCGATGCCGTACTCCTCGGAGCCGAGGCGGAAGGTCAGGTATTCGCCGCTGGCCGGGCCATGGGCCTTGGTGGTGGCGACGGCACCTTGCTGGCGCAGGGCGGGGACGTTGCTGGCTTCCATGCAGACCTCTCTTTGTGGGTGTTGGGTTCAGTGGCGAGACCGGCGCACCAGGCTGCCGACGTCCAAGATCAGGGCCACACGGCCGTCGCCCATGATGGTGGCGCCGGACACATCGTTGACCTTGCGGTAGTTGGCTTCCAGGTTCTTCACGACGACCTGCTGCTGGCCGAGCAGTTCGTCCACCAGCAGCGCCACACGGCCACCTTCGGCCTCGACGACGACCATGATGGAGCTGACATGCTCGAAGTCGAAGCGCGGCACGTCGAAGACCTTCTCGAGTTCGATCACCGGCATGTATTCGTCGCGCACCTCGACCACGCGGCCGGAGCCGGCGACGGTCTTGATGGTGTCGGCCTGTACCTGGAAGGACTCGACCACCGAGGACAGCGGCAGGATGTAGCACTCGTCGCCCACACCCACGCTCATGCCGTCCATGATGGCCAGCGTCAGCGGCAGCCGCACCGACACCTTCATGCCGTAGCCCTCGGCGGAGTCGATCTCCACCGTGCCGCCGAGTGACGTGATGTTCTTCTTCACCACGTCCATGCCGACGCCGCGGCCCGACACATCGGTGACCTGCTCGGCCGTGGAGAAGCCCGGGGCAAAGATCAGGTTCCAGACCTCAGCGTCGGTCATCGTGTCCGGCGCGTCGATGCCCTTCTCGCGGGCCTTCTTGATCAGCTTGTCGCGGTTCAGGCCGCGGCCGTCGTCGCGCACCTCGATGACGATGCTGCCGCCCTGGTGGGAGGCGACCAGCGTGATGGTGCCGGTCTCGGGCTTGCCCTTGGCGATGCGGTCGGCGGGCATCTCGATGCCGTGGTCGCAGCTGTTGCGCACCAGGTGGGTGAGCGGGTCGGTGATTTTTTCGACCAGGCTCTTGTCCAGCTCGGTGGCTTCACCCTGTGTGACCAGTTCGACCTTCTTGCCGAGCTTGGCCGCCAGGTCGCGCAGCATGCGCGGGAAGCGGTTGAACACGGTCGACATCGGAATCATCCGGATCGACATGACCGACTCTTGCAGGTCGCGGGTGTTGCGCTCCAGGTCGGCCAGGCCCGAGGTCAGCTGCTGGTAGAGGGCCGGGTCGAGCTCGCGGCTGTTCTGCGCCAGCATGGCCTGGGTGATGACGAGCTCACCGACCAGGTTGATCAGCTGGTCGACCTTCTCGATCGATACGCGCAGCGTGGTCTGGTCCAGCCCGCCGCCGGCAGGCTTGGCGTCGGTCTTGGCAGGCGCTGCCGGGCGTGCGGGCACAACAGCGGCTGCCGGCCTGGCTTCGGTGTTCTGGGCAGCCGCTTCGGCCGGGGCAGGAACGCCGGGCGCGTCGTCGAAGAAGCCGTAGCCGGGATCGCCGGACGGAGCCTCGGCCGGCGGCGCGCCGGGCGCGCCCTCGTAGAAGCCGAAGCCGGGGCCCAGGGTGGTGAGCTTGACCTGGTCGCGGGCGACATGGAAGGTGAACAGGTCGAGCAGGTCGTTGTCTGTCGAGCTGGTCAGCACCTTGAAGCGGCGCATGCCGTCCGAGCTCTGGCCGGCATCCAGCGGCTCGATCGTGCCCAGGTCGGTAATTTCCTTGAACAGCTCGACCAGGTTGTCCGCCACCGCCGGGTCGGACAGTGGGCCGACCTGCAGCTCAAGCAGCCGCGCACCGGGCCGCGCTTGCGCGGGGGCCGGTGCCGGGGCGGGCGCCGCGGCCTTGGGAGCCGGCGCCGGTGCAGCCGCCGGGGCGCCGCCACCGTCGACGAAATTCTTGATGTTGAACAGCAGTTCGGTGGTGTCCACCGGGTCGGCGCCCGAGCCCTGGTGGCGACCAAGCTGCGCGCGCAGCGCGTCACCCGACTGCAGCAGCACGTCCACCATCGCCGCGGTGGGCTGCAACTCGTGACGGCGCAGCTTGTCGAGCAGCGTCTCCATCTGGTGGGTCAGCTCGGCGACGTCGCTGAAGCCGAAGGTTGCCGCGCCGCCCTTGATCGAGTGGGCGCAGCGGAAGATGGCGTTCAGTTCCTCGTCGTCCGCGGCCTCGACGTTCACGTTGAGCAGCAGCTGCTCCATGTTGTCGAGGTTTTCGCCGGCCTCCTCGAAGAAGACTTGGTAGAACTGGCTCAGGTCGATGCCAGCGCTGATGCTGGCGCCTTCGGTGGTCATGTCACCCATGGCTGTGCTCCCGGTGGGACGGTCTTCAGCGGATGACCTTGCCGATCACCTCGATCAGCTTGGCCGGGTCAAAGGGCTTGACCAGCCAGCCCGTGGCGCCGGCCGCACGGCCGGCCTGCTTCATGGCATCGCTGGACTCGGTGGTCAGGATCAGGATGGGCGTGGACTTGAACTTCGGGTTTTCCCGCAGTTTCTTGGTCAGGCTGATGCCGTCCATGCGAGGCATGTTCTGGTCGGTCAACACCAGGTCGAAATCACGTTGGCCTGACTTCTCCCAGGCGTCCTGCCCATCCACGGCTTCGACCACATTGAAGCCGGCGTTCTTGAGCGTGAAGGCCACCATCTGGCGCATCGAGGCCGAGTCGTCGACAGCGAGGATTGAGTGCATTTGTGTTATCTCCGAGAGAACGTGAGTTGCCTGGGGGGCTTGGCTTGGGCCTGGGGAAGAGTCAAGGGTCAGAAGAGTTCGATGGAGCCCGCGTCCATTTCGTCCTGAGTGACCGGGTTGGGGCGCAGCGGTGCGATTTCAACGACGGCGGCGCCGTCTTCGTCATCCATGCCGAAGGTGTCCCGGGCCAGTTGGTCGGCGCAGTTGCGCAGGCGTTGGCTGGTGTGGGCGATCAGCTGGGTGGCCATGTCCTGGAACTGCAGGGCCGTGATGGCGCCCGCGATGTCCTGCATGATGTGCTTCAGGCCCTCGGCGGTTGGGCTGCCGTCGGTGGTGCTCAGCAGCGACATGGCCTGGTTGGAGGCGCTGTAGAAATGCGTCGACAGGGCCTCACCTGCGTCGTCGAGCAGGCGCTGCAGGCGCTCCAGGTCGTTGGTCACCGTCATAAGGTGGTCCTGAAGCTCCGCGGCGGCCAGCAGGGGCATGGCGGCCGCGGCTGTCTCGAGGTCGGCTGCGGTGGAGGTGTCTATCTGCATCGTGTCTCCGCGAGGGGATGCCGCTTCTGGTCTCGGTTGCCCACAGGATTTGCGCAGGGCGAACACATCATGGCATGTTCACCCCCATTTCGGCCACTGTCGACCCTGACATGTCGCGAGAACGAGCCGTATTACCGCTCTGAACCGCGTTGCATGTGAAGCCACGCGACAGGCCATGCGCGGCGCCGGCTGCGCATGGCGGCATACTGCGGCCCCATGACGATTTCTGGTATCGAGCAGCCGCCCCGGGTGCTGCGCGTGCTGCATGTCGAGGACTCCGAGCTCGACCACCAACTGATCTGCGCGCAGCTGGCGCGCGGCGGGCTGGCGGTCGACGTGCAGAGGCTGGATGCGCTGCCTGCGGTGCTGGCCGCATTGGATCGCCCTTGGGATGCCATCATTTCCGATTTCAACCTGCCAGGCTATTCGGGCCTGCAGGTGCTGGACGCGCTGAAGGAGCGGCAACTGTTGCTGCCCTTCATCCTCGTCTCGGGGGAGATCGGTGAGGACATCGCGGTGGCCGCGATGCGGGATGGCGCGTCAGACTATCTGCTGAAAAACAACCTCAACCGCCTGGCGCCTGCCCTGGTGCATGCGATCAACGCGGTCGAGAACGAGCGTGCCCGGCGGGCGGCGGATCTGGAGCTGGTCAAGTCCAAGCAGCGCCTGCACCAGCTGGCCGGCCATCTGCAATCGAGTGTCGAGCTGGAGAGGGCGGCGATCGCGCGCGAAATCCACGACGACGTCGGCGGGTCGCTGACCGCGATCAAGTTCGACCTCGCCTGGATCGACCGGCATGCCACGGAGCCCGAGGTGAGGCGGCGCGTCGGTGCGGCGCTGGAGACCGTCAGCTCCGCCATCGACGCCAGCCAGCGCATCATGCACAACCTGCGCCCGGCCATCCTGGAGCAGGGTCTGGTGGCTGCGCTGCAGTGGATGACCGCGCGCTTCGAGCGCCGCACCGGCATCGAGGCCGGATTGCGCATCGGTGACGAGCACCTGGCCCTGCCGCCCGGCGTGCCCCTGGTGGCCTACCGGACGGCTCAGGAGGCGCTCACCAATGTGTCCAAGCATGCCCTCGCGACCCGGGTCGACATCGAGCTGAGCCTGGGTTCCGGGGTGCTGACCCTGGAGATCCGCGACAACGGCCGCGGCATCGCGCCGGGCGATCTGGCCAAGGAGCGTTCCTTCGGCATTCGCGGCCTGCACGAGCGTGCGGCCACCGTCGGCGGCTGGGTCGACCTGTCCGCCGCGCCGGGTGGCGGCACCAGCCTGATCCTGAGCGTGCCGCTGGCGGCCGATGCCATCGACGCGCTGGACGACGAGACCCTGCTCGGCGACGACACCGGACTGTCCATCTGGGGACGCGCGTGATCCGCGTCATCCTGTGCGACGACCACGGCTTGATCCGCCGCGGCATCCGGGACACCCTGGCCGACAACGGCGACATCCAGGTCGTGGGTGAGGCCGGTGACTACACCGAGCTGCGCGGCCTGCTGCACAGGCTGGGCAAGGACGACCCCTGCGACGTGCTGGTGCTGGACATCAACATGCCGGGCCGCTCGGGCCTGGATGTGCTGCATGTGCTCAAGGACGAGGGCGCGACGATTCGAACCTTGATCGTCTCGATGTATCCCGAGGACCAGTACGCCATCCGCGCGCTGCGTGCCGGCGCCTATGGCTATGTCAACAAGGGCGGCGACCCGGCCAGCCTGGTACATGCCGTGCGCACGGTCGCCCAGGGCCGCAAATACGTGACGCCCGAGATCGCCCAGATGCTGGTCGAGAGCCTGACGGCGCCGGTCACCGAACAGGCCCATCACAAGCTGTCGGACCGCGAGCTGCAGACGCTCGTGATGATCGCCTCGGGCAAGCGCCTGTCGGACATCGCCGACGAGCTGATGCTCAGCCCCAAGACCGTCAGCGTCTACCGAGCCCGGGTGCTGGAAAAACTCGGACTGACCAACAACTCAGAGCTCACGGTCTACGCGATCCGCAACGGCCTGGTGGCGAGCTGATCCGCCATTCGGCGGCGCGTTCTGGCGATTCGGCACGTCCAAGTCGTCATCCGTCGATTCAAGCCTGCCTGGAACGGACCGCGCTGCACAATGCGGCGGGTTCCATTTCGGGGAGCGAGTCATCGATACCGGATTGCTGAAAGAGCTGCGCATCGACGGTGCGCAACGTGAGGACCGCGACAGCGGCCCGCCGCGCTGGGTGCTCGGATTGCTGGCCGGCGTGGCGGTGCTGGCTCTGGCCGGTGGCGGCGCCTGGTGGCTTCATGGCGCGAGCCGGCCGGTGGCGGTGCAGACCGTCACCGCGCGGGCCAACGGCCAGGGCCCCAGCGCCGATGCGGTGCTGCAGGCCACGGGCTATGTCACGGCACGCCGCATGGCCACGGTGTCGGCCCAGATCACTGGCACGCTGACCGAGGTGCTGATCGACGAAGGCTTCAAGGTGCGCAAAGGCCAGGTGCTGGCCCGGCTGGACGACACCGGGCTCAAGGCCGGGCTTGCCGCCGCCGAGGCCCAGGTGCGCAGCGCGGAGGCCAATGTGGCCCAGTTGCGGGCCCAGCTGGCCCAGGCCCAGGCCGATTCGCGCCGCCAGACCGAGCTGGCCGCCAGCGGCATGACCACCCACCAGGCCCAGGAGCTGGCCGCGACGTCGGTGAAGACCGTCGGCGCCCAGCTCGAAGCGGCGCTGCGCCAGATCGACGCCGTGCAGGCCCAGGCGCGCCAGGCCCGCGTGAACTTCGACTACGCGACCGTGCGCGCGCCGTTCGACGGCGTCGTCACGGCGCGGGCGGCCCAGGTGGGCGAGATCATCTCGCCGCTGTCCGCCGGCGGCGGCTTCACCCGCACCGGCGTCGGCACCATCGTCGACATGGAGTCGCTGGAGGTGAACGTCGATGTCAACGAGGCCTACATCGCCCAGGTCAAGCCCGACATGCCCTGCGAGGCCGTGCTCGATGCTTATCCGGACTGGAAGATCCCGGCCCATGTGCTGGCCGTCATCCCCAGTGCCGACCGCGGCAAGGCCACGGTCAAGGTGCGCGTGGCGCTGGAACATAAGGACGACCGCCTGGTGCCCGACATGGGCGTGCGGGTGAGCTTCCTGGCTGCCAAGCCCAAGGTCGAGGCCAAGCCGGTGCCGGGCGTGCTGGTGCCGCCCGAGGCTGTCGTGATCGACAGGGAGGCTCTGGACAAAAGCTGGAATGTTGTTTACGTCGTTGCCGACGGGAAGGCCCAAAAGCGCAACGTCCAGCTTAGCAATCTCGAAGGCGGCAAGTTCAAGCTGGTCACCGAGGGCTTGAAGGCGGGAGAAACGGTCATCGTCGCTCCACCCGCCGAGCTGAAAGAGGGTTCCAACGTCATGAGCAAGGAATGAGCATGAGCGCTTTGATCGAAGTCCGCGATCTGTCCAAGGTCTACACCCGTGGCAAGCAGAAGGTGGAGGTGCTGCACAGCATCAACCTCGAGGTGCAGCAGGGCGATTTCCTCGCGCTGATGGGCCCGTCGGGCTCGGGCAAGACCACGCTGCTCAACCTGATGGGCGGCCTGGACGCGCCCAGCGGCGGCAGCATCAATGTCGGCGGCGAGCGCATCGACCAACTCTCCGGCGCGGCGCTGGCCAAGTGGCGTGCGTCCAAGGTCGGCTTCGTGTTCCAGTTCTACAACCTGATGCCCACGCTGTCGGCGCAGAAGAACGTGGAGCTGCCGCTGCTGCTGACCAAGCTGTCGGCCGGCGAGCGCAAGAAGCGCGCGGCCATCGCCTTGCAGCTGGTGGGCCTGGCCGACCGTGCCTCGCACAAGCCCACCGAGCTGTCCGGCGGCCAGCAGCAGCGCGTGTCCATCGCGCGGGCCATCGTCAGCGACCCGATGCTGCTGGTCTGCGACGAACCCACCGGCGACCTGGACCGCCAATCCGCCGAGGACGTGCTGACCCTGCTGCAGGCCCTGAACCGCGAGCATGGCAAGACCATCGTCATGGTCACCCACGACCCGCGCGCCGCCGCTCGTGCGAGCCGCACCCTGCACCTGGACAAGGGCACCCTCGTGACCGAAGCCGAACCGGCGCTTGCCTGACGCGCCCGAGGTGATGCGATGAAATACCTCCACCTCATCTGGGCCGCGCTGTTCCGGCGCAAGGGCCGCACCTTGCTGACCCTGGTGTCCATCATCACGGCCTTCCTGCTGTTCGGGCTGCTGGACGCGGTGCGCGTGGGTTTCGACCAGGCGGGCCAGAGCGCCAACGGCGCCAGGCGCCTGCAGACGGGCTCCAAGCTCAGCTTCATCCAGCTGTTGCCGATGTCGCTCGCCGAGCGCATCGCGCAGATCGACGGGGTCAAGGACACCACCTACGCGAACTGGTTCGGCGGTGCCTACCAGAAGCCGGAGAACCAGGTCTTCAGCTTTGCCGTGGCGCCCAACTACGTCGACATTTACCCCGAGATGGAGGTCTCGGCCGAGCACCGCAAGGCGTTTGCCGAGACCAAGGACGGCGTCCTCGTCGGTGAAGGCCTGGCCCGCAAGTTCGGCTGGAAGCTGGGCGACCAGATACCCATGCAGTCCACCATCTTCCCGGACAAGAACGGCAGCCAGAACTGGCCGTTCAAGATCGTCGGCTTCATCCATGTGGTGGACAAGAAGTCCGGCGCCTGGTACGACCAGATGCTGCTGCTGAACTGGAAGTACTTCGACGACACCACGCCCTGGAACAAGGGCCAGGTGGGCTGGTATGTGACGCGGGTGAAGGATGTCAACCAGGCGGACCGCGTGCTCAAGGCCATCGATGCGCTCTCCGCCAACTCCGACCACGAGACCCGCACCCAGACCGAGCAGGCCGCCATGTCCAGCTGGATGAAGCAGGTGGCCGACATCAACCTCATCGTCACGTCCATTATGGGCGCCGTGTTCTTCACGCTGCTGCTGCTGGCCGGCAACACGATGATGCAGGCAGTGCGCGAGCGCACCGGCGAGATCGCGGTGCTGAAGACGCTGGGCTTCTCGGGCGGCAGCGTGCTGGCCATGGTGCTGGCCGAATCGGTGCTGCTGCTGCTGATCGGTGGCGGCGTCGGTCTGCTGCTGGCCAGCGTCATCGGCCCGGTGGTCAGCGCGGGCAGCGGCGGCGCGCTCAACCTGCCGGCCGCCGGTCTGGTCAGCTGGCTCATGGGCGTGGGCCTGGCCCTGGCCTTCGGCCTGGGCGTCGGGGCGCTGCCGGCGTTGCGCGCGATGCGCGTGAACATCACCGACGCACTGGCCGGGAGGGCCTGACCATGAAATTCCTGAAGAACCTCGGCCTCGTGCTGTTGCTCGCCGTGATGCTGGTCGCCTGGGTACTGATGCCGTGGCAGGGCGCGCTGGTGCTGGCGGTGCTGCTGGCCCTGTGGATGCTGCTGTTTCGCAGCGGCGCCCAGACCCGCTCCGTCGCCGCAGTCGGCATCAGCACGCTGACGCAGCGACTGGGTTCGTCCGCCGTCATCGTCGTCGGCATCGCCGGCGTCGTGGGCGTGCTGGTGGCCCTGCTGGCCATGGCCGAGGGCTATGGCCAGACGCTGCGCAACTCGGGCAGCCTGGACACCGCCATCGTGATGCGCGGCGCCTCGGCCAACGAGGTCTCGTCGTCGCTGAGCCGTGAGGACCTGGTGCAGATCGAACAGGCCCCAGGCGTTGCCCGCAATGCCAAGGGCGAGCCCATCATCTCGGCCGAGACCGTGACGGCGGCCAACCTGCCGGTCAAGGGCAGCACCACCGGCGACGAGGGCAGTGCCCAGGTGCGGGGCGTTGGCGAGGCGGCCTTCACGGTGCGACCGAATGTGAAGCTGATCGAAGGCCGGACCTTTCAGCCCGGCCTGCGTGAGATCGTGGTCGGCAAGGGGGCCGTGCGTCAGTTCGAGGGCCTGCGGGTGGGCGCCAGCCTCAAGCTCGGCAACCAGCCCTGGACCATCGTCGGCATCTTCGCGTCGGGCGACGCGATGGAGTCCGAGCTCTGGGCCGATGCCAACGTCGTCAACGACACCTACCGGCGCGGCGCCGGCCGCAACTCGGCCACCGTGAAGCTGGAGAACGCGGCCGCCATCAAGGCCTTCAGCGAGGCACTCGAAGCCAACCCGCAGCTCAAGGTCAAGGCCAGCACGACCCTGGACTTCTTCGCCAAGCAGAGCGAGAAGATGACCCAGATCCTGCGCATCATTGGCATCACGGTGGGCGCCATCATGGCCGTGGGCGCGGTGTTCGGTGCGCTCAACACGATGTTCGCGGCGGTGGCCGCGCGGGCTCGCGAAATCGCCACGCTGCGGGCGATCGGCTTCCGCGGCCTGCCGGTGGTGGTGGCCGTGATGCTGGAGACCTCGCTGCTGGCCCTGATCGGCGGCCTCATCGGCGGTGCCATCGCCTTCCTGCTGTTCAACGGCTTCGAGGCCTCGACCATGGCGGCTGGCTCGGTCGGCAAGCTGAGCTTCAACCTGGCGGTGTCGCCGCAGTTGCTGTGGGAAGGCATCAAGTGGGCCCTGGCCATCGGCTTCGTTGGCGGGCTGTTCCCGGCGGTGCGGGCGGCATCGCTGCCGGTGACGACGGCGTTGCGGGAGGCCTGAGGCGCCAGGGGCCTTGGCCTCTGCAGGCGGTGGCTGGGCGGGGTGGCGACCACGCCGATCTGGCGTCAATGCAGTAGGAACCGGCATGCGCCGCGCGGAGTGTCGACTGCGGTGCTTGCAACCGTCTGGACGTCCAGGTTGCACCAAAGGGCGGTCGGTCGTCCGGCAAGCGGAGCCTGTGGCGGTCCCTGGAATGCCGTTGCGGATGTTGCAGGGCAGCTCATGGAGGGTGGTCGGTCTTCCCCGAACGAAGGACTCGCCAGCTGTCGGATTCCTTTACACGTGAGCCGCGTCAATTGTTGGTGTTGAGCTAAGTTATTGATCAAGCAATAAATTTCAGATCTGGCATGGAACGTGTTAACGATATGGGCTGGAGTCATTTGTTAAACGCCAGGAGTAAGGAATCATGAACCGTCTCATCTCCCGCACCATCGCTTGCGCTGCTCTCGGGCTCGCTGCGTTCAGCGCCCAGGCAGATGTCACCGCCCTCACGCTGACCTCCCAAGGTCAGCAGACGTTCACCTACGGAGGTGTGCTTGGCTGGGTGTTCAAGCCCACGCAAAACATCACGGTCACGCGTCTGGGTCAATGGGACTTCAATGACGATGGCTTGGAGTCACGGGCTGTAGTCAGCCTCTTTGACTCTGGGTTCAATTTGTTGACCGCCACCAATGTGGGAGCAGGTACCGCCGGCACGTTGGTAGGCCATTACCGCTACGCCGACACCGCCAGCGTGACGCTGACGGCTGGCCAGACCTATTACGTGTCCAGCCAGTTCAATGGCAAGGTGATGCGAACTGACTACGCTGATTACGCCTACACCACAGCCGCCGAGATCGACCTGCTGGGCGGCGCTTTTGCCGACAGCGGCGGCATCCCCAAGCAAACCTACACCAGCTTTCCAGACCTGGTGCGTGTTGCCTATGGCGGCGCCAACTTCCAGTTCACCGATGGCGGCACCAGGCTGCCTGAGCCTGGCACGCTGGCACTCGCGGCGTTTGCGTTGCTCGGCAGTTTCGCGGCCCGCCGCCGCCGAGGCTGAACCTGCACGCGGGCGAGCCTGTTGTCGCGGGCAACTGCAGCAGGAAAAGAGGGCCGCCGTCTGGCGGCCATTTTTTTTGGGCCGGTTCGGTGTATCACCAGTGCGTGACGGGCGTTACCGCAGCGCATGACGGCCCCCGCCTACTTCTAGCTGAACACCGCCAGCAGCCTCTCCAGCGCCACCGTGAACGGCGTCTGCATCAGCGGCAGCGTGGCGACCATGCCGATCAGGCCGACGCTGACCGTCAGTGGAAAGCCGACCGAGAACACGCCGATCTGCGGCGCCACGCGCGAGATCACACCGAGCACCAGGTTGACGAACATCAGCATCGTGATCAGCGGCAGCGCGATCCACAGGCCGATGCTGAAGATCTCGGCGCCCCATTGCTGCGGCATCGCGGCCCGCAGGAAGGCGAAGGGCTCGGCGCCGACCGGGAAGGCGTGGAAGCTCTGGATCAGCGCGTTGATCAGCAGCAGATGGCCGTTGATCGCGATGAACAGGAAGGCCACCATGCTGCCGAAGAAGCGCGCGCTGGACGTACCCTGAGCGCCGCTGCTGGGGTCGAAGAAGCCCGCGAAGTTCAGGCCCATCTGCAGGCCGATGATTTCGCCGGCGAACTCCAGCGCGGCAAACACGATGCGCACCGCGAAGCCCATGGACAGGCCGATCAACAGCTGCTGCGCGACGAGCAGGGTCAGCATCGGCACGGAATCCAGCGGTGTGACGGGCATGGCCGGCAGCGAGGGCTGGGCGGCCACCGCGATGAAGAGCGACAGGCCGATGCGTAGCCGCAGCGGCACATTGCGCTGGCTGAAGGTGGGCATGCCGGCAAACAGGGCCAGCGTGCGGATGAAGGGCCAGAGCAGCGGGTTCAACCACGCCAGCAGCTGGGCTTCGGTGACGCTGAACATCGCCGTCAGGCCTAGCCGACGACCGACGGGATGGTCTGCAGCGTGCGCTGGATGTACTCGACCAGCTCGGTCATCATCCACGGCCCCGCGATGGCGAGCGTCAGGATGGCAGCGACGACCTTGGGCACGAAGGACAGCGTGGCCTCATTGATCTGCGTGGCGGCCTGGATCACGCTGATGACGACGCCGACCAGCAGCACGACGATGAGGATGGGCGCGGACACCAGCATCATCATGTAGAGGCCCTGCTGGCCGAAGGTGAAGACTTGTTGGGCGTCCATGTCGAGTCCAGGTTCAGGTCGCGAACGACGCGGCCAGCGAGCCGAGCAGCAGGTTCCAGCCGTCGGCCAGCACGAACAGCATCAGCTTGAAGGGCAGGGCCACGAGCACCGGTGACAGCATCATCATCCCCAGGCTCATCAGCACGCTGGCCACGATCATGTCGATCACCAGGAAGGGGATGAAGATCAGAAAGGCGATCTGGAAAGCGCTCTTCAGCTCGCTGGTGACGAAGGCCGGCACCAGCACCTTGAAGGGCACGTCCTCGGCCTTCACACTCGGGTCGAGCTTGGCCAGCCGCGAGAACAGGGCCACGTCGGCCTGGCGGGTCTGCTTGAGCATGAAGCCACGCATCGGCACCTCGGCGCGTTGCAGCGCCACATCGAAGCCGATGCTGCCGGCGGAATAGGGCTGCCAGGCCTCGGCATAGACCTTGTCCAGCGTCGGGCTCATCACGAAGAAGGTCAGGAACAGCGACAGGCCGACGATGACCTGGTTGGGCGGTGCGGCCTGGGTGCCCAGGGCCTGGCGCATCAGGCTCAGCACGATGGCGATGCGCGTGAAGGCGGTCATCATCAGGATGACCGCGGGCAAGAAGCCGAGCGCCGTGAAGAACAGCAGGGTCTGGATGGGCACCGAGTAGCTGCCACCCGAACCCTGGCCGACCAGCAGGGGCAGGGTGGCCGGAGGCGTTTGTGACTGGGCGAAGGCGCTGCCGGCCGCCAGCAGCACCAGCGCGATCAGGTGCTTAGGCCGCATCGCCGCGTTCCTTGTTCAGCAGCTTGGCGAAGCTGGCCGCCGCCGGCGGTTCGGCCTGAGGCGGCAGGGTGTGCAGGGTGGTGATGCTCTGGGCCGTGGCACCCAGCACCAACCAGCGGCGGTCCTCGCCCTGGCCGACCTCGACCACCAGCAGGCGCTGGTTCGGCGCGGTCGGCAACTGGGCTACAACGCGCAGCACGCCAGCCGCTGCGGCACCGCCCAGCGGCGTGCGCTTGAGCAGCCACAGGGCCACGGGGATCAGGGCCACGATCCCGAGGAACCACAGAAACGGAAGCAAGCCGGAGGCGTTCATGCCTCGGCATTCTGCGGAGCGACTTGAGGGTGCGAAGCCGCCAAATAGGCAGGCAATTCCAGCCTCATCCGGCAATCGCGGCCGCCAAAGGCGTCGCGCCTTCCAGCGGCCACCGCGGAACCGGCTTTGCCGGGCCGCCAGTGGCGCCCCCTCGAGGGGGCCGGCGAAGCCGGTAGGGGGTGGGCTGATTACGCGGCTTTGGACAGCCGCCGCATGCGTTCGGACGGCGTCACGATGTCGGTCAGTCGGATGCCGAACTTGTCGTTCACGACCACCACCTCGCCCTGGGCGATCAGATAGCCGTTGACCAGCACGTCCATCGGCTCGCCGGCCAGCGCGTCCAGCTCCACCACCGAGCCCTGGGCCAGCTGCAGGATGTTCTTGATCGGGATGCGGGTGCGGCCCAGTTCCACGGTCAACTGGACGGGAATGTCCAGGATCATGTTGATGTCGCCCGCGGGGCCGCCCGCCGTCGTCGGGCTGAAGTTGGCGAAGCTGGGCGTCGACACCTGCTCGGGCGCCACCTCGGCAACCACCTCGCCGGTGCTGGCGGGCGCCGGCGCGGCTTCGGCCAGCGCCGCGGCCCACTCGGCCGCCATCGCGTCCTGTTCTTCTTGGCTCGGTGAGTCAGGGCTCATGTTTGGCTCCCAGCCAGCTCTCCTGAGAGCTGGTCAGCATCTTGTCGATCTTGAGGGCGTAGCGGCCGTTGGACGTGCCGTAATGGCAGTTGAAGACCGGCACGCCGTCCACCTTGGCTTGGATCATCGGCTCCAGGTCGAGCTCGATGAAATCACCTTCCTTGAACGCCAGCAATTGCTCGACGGTGGCCGGTGCGGTGCCCAGCTCGGCGACGATTTCGACCTCGGCGGCCTGGATCTGCGTCTTCAGCAGGTTGATCCAGCGCCGGTCGGGTTCGGAGGAATCGCCGACCGTCGTCGAGTACAGCACGTCGCGGATCGGCTCCAGCGTCGAGTAGGGGATGCAGAAGTAGATGGTGCCGCTGGTCTCGCCGATTTCGAGCGTGAACGAGGTCGACACGACGATCTCGCTGGGCGTCGCGATGGTGGCGAACTGCGGCTGCATCTCCGAGCGCTGGTACTCCAGTTCCAGCGGGTAGATGCCCTTCCAGGCCTTGTGGTACTCGGCCAGGATCACTTCGACGATGCGTGTGATGACGCGCTGCTCGGTCGGCGAGAAGTCGCGGCCCTCGATGCGGGCGTGGAATTTGCCGATGCCACCGAACAGGCTGTCGATGACGGCGAACACCAGGGTCGGGTCGCAGACGATCAGCCCGCTGCCGCGCAGCGGCTTGACCGACACGATATTGAAGTTGGTCGGGACGACGATCTCGCGCAGGAAGGCGCTGTACTTCTGCACCTTGATGCCGCCGATGGCGACCTCGGGGCTTTTGCGGATGAAGTTGAACATCCCCACGCGGATGTTGCGCGCGAAGCGTTCGTTGATGATCTCCATCGTGGGCATGCGCCCACGGACGATGCGTTCCTGGCTCGCGATGTTGTATTCGCGGATGCCACCGACCTGCTCCTCCTCCTGCTCGAGCTTCTGGCTCTCGCCGGTGATGCCCTGCAGCAGCGCATCGACTTCGTCTTGGGAAAGGATCTGCTGATTCATGGTGAACCGGCGGTCATTGCACGATGAAGTTGGAGAACAGCACCTGGGTGATGGGGCTCTCGACGTGGGCCTTCTTCTTTTTCTTCTTTTTCTTGGGCGCGTCCGCAGCGGCTTCGTCGTCGTCGTCGTCGTCGAGCTCAATGCCCATCGGCCGCACCGACTCGCGCATGATGTCCTTGGCCAGCTTGTCCTTGCCCTCGCGGGTCAGCAGCTCCACGGCGGTCTTGTGCGACAGCACCATCAGCACATTGCTGCGGATGGCCGGCATATAGGCCTTGATCTGGTCGGCGAAGTGCGGGTCCTCGACCTGCAGCGTCACGCCGATCTGGGCGAAGCGGTCGACGTCCTTGTCGGCCAGGTTGACGGTGAACGGGTCCAGCGGAACGAAGGTGGGCGGCTTGTCGCTCTTGGCATGGGCCTTGGCCTTCACCGGGGCCTCGGTGGCCTCGGCACCTTCCTCGCCGTCCTCGGCGGGCTTCTTCTTCAGCAGCATCAGGGCCGCGCCGCCGCCGGCCAGCACCAGCACCAGCACCGCGGCGATGATGATGATCAGCTTCTTGCTGCCACCTCCCTTGGGGGGGGCGGCTCCTTCGGCAGCCGGCGCAGTCGCCATGAGAACTCCTTGAACGTCCACCGCCCACCGGTCGTGGTGGGCCGAGCTTGTCCGGATTATTGACCCCGCGATCGGCCGATAAGCCTGGATTAGCCCGCGCCGTGCGTGGCTAATTGCGCTTCAGCTTCAGGCAAAGGTGTCGAGCAGGCCAACGGTGCGGCGCGGGGTCAATGTCTCGATGCTGGTGCCGGCACCCCGTGCAGCCCCCGCCGGCCGGCCGCCGGTGAGGCTGTTGCCGCTGGCAGCGTCGGCCTCGCCGCTGCCCGGTTGCTGGCGCGGTGCCTGCTGGAACACGCCGCCGCCCGACAGCGTCAGGCCCTGGCCCTGCAGCGCGGCGGCCAGGTCGGGCAGGCTGTGCTCCAGGGCCTGCCGGGTCGCTGCCTGGGCGGCATGGAAGGAGACCTGGGCCTGCGAGCCGTCCAGCACGATCTGCACCGCCACCGGGCCCATGTCGGCCGGGTTGAGCTGCAGCTCGGCATGCTGCACGCCGTCCACGGTCATCAGGCTGACGCGTGTTGCAAGCTCGGGGCCAAAGGCCGGGCTGTGGAGCGGCGCGGCGACCTCCGCCGAGCCCGTCGTGGCCGGGCCGTTGGCGGACAGCGGCTGGCCCGACGCGGCCTGCAGGCTGGCCGCGAAGCTGGGCAGCGCCGCGTCGGCGCCAGCAGCCAATGGCGTGATTGCTGTTCGGGCCTCCTGGGTGGCCAGGGCGCGGCCGAACATCTCCGCGGCCGCGTGGCCGGCCCCGGCGCCGCGCTGGCCCGCCAGGTCTGCAGCCCCGGCAGCCTCTGTTCCGGGCTTGGTCAGGTGGCCGGCGTCGCTGCGGTGCCGGCCACCGCGGGCCGCATCGGCCCTGTCGGTGGTTGCGGCGTCCGCGCCGTCAGCGGCGGCATCCGCCGGGGCGGTGCGGGCGCGGTTCTCGCGTGCGGCCTGCGCCGCAGCCGCCGCGTCGACCAGGGCGGGGTTGACGAGTCCGTTCGCTGTTGCGGTCAGGCCGGCCAGCGCGCCGAACTGATCGAGCCCCTGCGGGTCGGTCGGGTCCGTGCCGTCGGCGGCGCTGCCGGCATCGGTCGCATCGGTGGATTGGGCTGCGCGCGGCGCATCGGCGGTGCCCTTGGCCGGGGTGGGTGCCGGCGGCTTGGCGGGGTTGGCGGCGGCGGGCTTGGCGTTCGCGGCGGGCGCTGGCGCAGGCGCTTTGGCCGGCTTGGGTGCGTCGGCCGGAGCGGCCTGCGGCGCCGGGTCGCGCCAGGCCGGCGCGGCGGCACGCTGAGGGGCCGGCGCGGGCTGGGGTGCCGGCGGCGTCTGCACCTGCAGCAGCTGCGCGAAGTCCGGGCCGTCGCTGTGGCGCGCCACAGCGGAGGGCAGGGCGGTCGGGGTGCCGAACGGGCTCGGCTTGAGGGCGGCTTGAGGGCTGAGCATGGTGTCAGGCCTGGGCATGCGGGTGCTGGCGGAGGTGGGCGCGCGCGGCGAACTCGTCGGTGGCACTCTGTTCCCGGCGGCTGGCGGCGGCGCGGGCCTCGGCTTCGCGGCGCTGGATCAGTTGGCGCAGCGCGGCCACGCGCATTTCGGCCTCGCGCAGGGCATCACGGGCGCTTTGCTCGCGCTGGTCGGCGTGCTGGGCGACATGGCCCTGCGTGTCCACGGCCTGGTTCAGGCGTTGGCCGAAGCTCTGGTAGCAGGCCACGATGTCCATCGTCGTCGCGTTGGAGAACTGTTGGGACCAGCGCTGCTGGTATTCCTGCCGGTAGCCGGACAGCTCGCCATGCTGGGCCCGCGCGGCCTGAGCCTGCGCATTGGCGGCATGCAGGGCCTGGGCGGCGGTATCGCGCTCCGCTTCGGCGCGTTTGAGCAGCAGGCTCAGCGTGGATGCACTCATTCAACAACTCCGGCGCATGCGCGGGCCGGCGGCCGCGCGCTCAGTCAATATCGGCGCGCCCGGCCCGAAGGTTTAGGCGCCCTGGACCACGGCCTGCAACTGGCTGACGCTGGCGTGAAGTTCTGCCGGGCTGTGCATGTCCTGCTGCAGCAGCCGCGTCATGTCGGCATGCAGGCGCACGGCCAGATCCAGCTCGGCATCGGCCCCCGGGGCGTAGGCGCCGAGCTGGATCAGGTCGCGGGCCTTGTTGTATTTCGCCAGAAGCTGGCGAAAGCGACGCGCGGAATCGACCTGGTTTTGGGGTGCAACACTGCCCATCACCCGCGACACCGAACGCTCGATGTCGATCGCCGGGTAGTGGCCGGCCTCGGCCAGGTCGCGCGACAGCACGATATGGCCGTCCAGGATGCCGCGCGCCGCATCGGCGATCGGGTCCTGCGGGTCATCGCCCTCGGTCAACACCGTGTAGAAGGCGGTGATCGAGCCCTCGCCGGCCAGGCCGTTGCCGCTGCGCTCAACCAACTGCGGCAGCTTGGCGAAGCAGCTGGGCGGATAGCCCTTGGTGGCCGGCGGCTCGCCGATGGCCAGCGCGATCTCGCGCTGCGCCATCGCGTAGCGGGTCAGACTGTCCATCAGCAGCAGCACATGCCGCCCCTGGTCGCGGAAGTATTCGGCGATCGCGGTCGCGTAATGCGCGCCCTGCAGGCGCATCAGCGGCGGCGCGTCGGCCGGTGCGGCAACGACGACGCTGCGCCGGCGGCCTTCCTCGCCCAGGATGTCCTCGATGAATTCCTTCACCTCGCGGCCGCGCTCGCCGATCAGGCCGACGACGATCACATCCGCCTGGGTGTAGCGCGCCATCATGCCGAGCAGCACGCTCTTGCCGACGCCGGTGCCGGCGAACAGGCCCAGGCGCTGGCCGCGGCCCACCGTCAGCAGGGCATTGATGGCCCGCACGCCGGTATCCAGCGGCGTGCGCACCGGGTCGCGGTCCATCGCATTGATCGGGCGGCGCACCATGGGCTCGTTGTGGATGCGGGTCAGGTCGCCGCCGCGGTCCAGCGGATGGCCATGCGGGTCGACGACGCGGCCGAGCAGGCCGTCGCCCATTGGCAGATGCAGGCCACGGTCCTCGCCGCGCCGCCAGGGGTGCAGGGGCTGGCCCAGTTGCGGGGCCAGTGGCGGCAGCGTGCGCGGCACGACCGTGGCGCCGCTGGACAGGCCCTGCACCTCGTCAGTCGGCATCAGGTAGGCACGGTCGCCCGAGAAGCCGACCACCTCGGCGTTGACCGGCGCCAAGCCGCGGCGCGGGCTGTGGCCGCTGCTGGGCATCTGGATGCGGCACACCGAGCCCAGCGGCACCTTGATGCCGGTGGCCTCCAGCACCAGGCCGGCCACGCGCACCAGCTTGCCCTGCGACTCCAGCGGCGCGGCGTTGGCGGCCAGGGTTTCGAGGTCGCCGAGGTAGCGCCGCCAGCGCTCGCTGCGCTCAGTCGTCATCGCCGTCGGCTCCGCGGCGGTCTTCCCAGATGGACTTCTGGCCCATGGACGATGCCGCCTGCTGCCAGCGGCTGGCCAGCGTTGCGTCGACGCTGGCGATGTCGGCATCGACCTTGACGCCGCCGCGCGGCACGTCGGGGTCGGGCACGAGCTGGGCCTCGCGGGCCTGCAGCTCGTTGCCGGCGCCGTCGCGCACCAGCGGGTAGTCGTCGGGGTGGACACGCACGCGCACATGCCGCGCCGACAGCTGCAGGGCCTCGACCGCATCATGCGCGACCCGCGCGATCAGTTCGGGCCGCTGCTCCAACTCGCTGCGCACGACCTGGCGGGCCAGCTCCACGGCGATGCGGGCCACGGAATGGGCCATCTCGCCCTCCAGCGCCAGCAGCTCGGCATCGAAGCTCTTCACCAGCTGGCCGAGCTGGGCGCTGATCTGCTGGGCAAAGCTTTGCTTGAAGGCGTCGAGCGCGGCCATGCCGTCGCGGTAGCCATCCTGGTAGCCACCCTGGCGCGCGGCGTGCAACTGCTCCTGCAGGTCGGGCGCAGGCGGTGGGGGCGGCTCGGTCGGCCGGGGGGCGGGTGCCGGGGCGGCCGGGCGCATCGGGCTGAACGGCGCGGGCGCCGTGGCACCGCCCAGGTTGTCCAGGCTCCAGGCCTTGGCGCCCTGGACTTCCTCGCCCGGAATGAAGCGGGCGTAGCTGGCGCGGCGCTCGCCTTCGCGCCGGTCGGGCGGCGGCACCTGCCGCGGCGGCTGACGACTGGTGGCCATGGCGGTTCAGCCTCAGACGAACTGGTCGTCGCCGCCGCCGGCCAGCACGATCTGGCCTTCGTCGACCAGCCGGCGCACGATCTTGAGCATTTCCTTCTGCTCGGCCTCGACCTCGGACAGCCGCACCGGGCCGCGCGTCTCCAGGTCCTCGCGCAGCGTCTCGGCGGCACGGGTGGACATGTTGCGGAAGATCTTCTCGCGCAGGTCGGCGCTGGCGCCCTTGAGGGCGACGACGAGGCTCTCGGTCTGCACTTCCTTGAGCACGGCCTGGATGCCCTTGTCGTCGATCTTGTTCACGTCGTCGAAGGTGAACATGTTGTCCATGATCTTCTGGGCCAGGTCGGCATCGGCCTCGCGGATGTAGTCCAGCACCGAGGCCTCGACGCTGGAGCCCATCATGTTGATGATCTCGGCCGCGGTCTTGGCGCCGCCCAGCGAGCTCTTCTTCATGCGCTCGCCGCCGGCCAGGATCTGGCTCATGACCTCGTTGAGGTCCTTCAGCGCGGTGGGCTGGATGCCGTCGAGCGTGGCGATGCGGATCAGCACCTCGTTGCGGCCGCGCTCGGTGAAGAGCTTGAGGACCTGGCTGGTCTGGTCGAAGTCCAGGTGGGCCAGGATGGCCGCGATGATCTGCGGGTGCTCGTTGCGCAGCAGCTCGGCCACGCTGGCGGCGTCCATCCATTTCAGGCTCTCGATGGAGGACACGTCGCTGCCCTGCAGGATGCGGTCCAGCAGCAGATTGGCCTTGTCCTCGCCGAGGGCCTTGCGCAGCACGGCGCGCACATACTCGTCGGTGTCGGTGACCAGGGTGCTCTGGGTCTCGGCGACGGCGTCGAATTTGTCCAGCACCTGCTCGACCTGGGCGCGCTTGATGACCTTGAGCTTGGCGATGGTCTCGCCGAGCGCCTGCACCTCCTTGGGCGACAGGTGCTTGAAAACCTCGCTGGCCTCTTCCTCGCCCAGCGACATCAACAGGATGGCGGCGTTCTCGGTGCCCTTGTCGTCCATGGCCATGGTTCAGCTCTGCATCAGCTGGCGGTCTCACCCGCCATCCAGTCGCGCACGATGTTGGCGACTGCCACCGGATTGTCGCGGGCCAGGGCGCGGGCGCGGTCGAGTTTTTCGTTGTGCAGCGGCGCCTCCAGCCGCGGCAAGCCATCCGGTCCGGGCAGCAGTTCGGTGTCATCGACGACCTCGCTGACCGACTCGGGTGCCGGCTCCGGCGGCGCAGGCGGCACCGCGGCGCGGATCGCCGGGCGGATCATGCCGAACACGGCGATCAGCGCGATCAGCACGCTGGCGGCGGGCACGATGGCGCTGCGCAGCAGGTCCAGCACCCAGGGCTGCTTCCACAGCGGCAGATCGGTGGCTTCGGGCTTGCCGACGATGAAAGGCGCGCTGACGACCTTGACCGAATCGCCGCGCTCGGCATTGAAGCCCATGGCTTCCTTGACGATATCGGTCAGACGGCTGATTTCCTCGGGCGGCACGGGCTGGGGCGTGGCCTTGCCCTTGGCGTCGGTCACGGTGCGCTGGTTGATGACGATGGCGGCATTCAGCCGCTTGACATTGCCGACCGCACCGCGGGTCACCCGCACCGTCTTGTCGAGCTCGTAGTTGGTGACCTGTTCGCGGCGGTTGTTGCTGCCGCCACCGGCGCCGGGTGCGGCCTGCAGCGGCGCGCTGGCGCCATTGATCGGCGCGGTGGCCGGCACAGGCGGCTGGTTGCTGGCGGCGCCCGGCACGCCGGTGGGCTGGGCGGCGCTGGCGTTGGTCTGCTCGCTGCTCTGGCTGGAGCGCACCGAGGCCTGGGCATTGGGGCCCTGGTTGGGGCGGTACTCCTCGGCGGTGGCCTCGGTCTGTGAGAAATCGACGTCGGCGGTCACCGTGGCGCGCAGGTTGTCGTGGCCGACGACCGGCTCCAGCAGGTCGAGGATGCGCTTGTTGTAGCTCGCCTCGACCTGATGCTTGTACTGCAGCTGCTGGCTGTCCAGGCCGGTGGCGCTGTCGGCGCCGGTCTGGGAGAGCAGGGCACCGGTCTGGTCGAGCACGCTGACGGCCTTGGGCGACAGCTCGGGCACGCTGCTGGAGACGAGGTGAACGATGCCGGCGATCTGGCTGCGGTCCAGTGTGCGGCCGCCGCGCAGCGTCAGCATCACGCTGGCGCTGGGCTTTTGCTGTTCGCGGAAGAAGCCGTTCTGCTGCGGGATGGCGAGGTGGACGCGGGCATCCGCCACGTCGGCCAGGGCCGTGATGGTGCGCGTCAGTTCGCCTTCGAGGGCGCGCTGGAAGTTCAGCCGCTCGTTGAACTGGGTCTGGCCGATCGAGGATTTGTCCATCAGCTCGAAGCCCACCCCGCTGCCGCTGCCGCCGGACTTGGGCAGGCCCTGGGCGGCGAGCTTCATGCGCAATTCATAGACCTGGCCGGCCGGCACGAGGATGGTGCCGCCCGCCTCGTGCTTGTAGGGCACGTTCATCGCGGCCAGCTGGCCGATGACGGCGCCGCCGTCCTTGTCGGCCAGGCCGGTGAACAGCGGGCGGTAGTCGCCCTGGCTGGACCAGAGCGTCACGGCCAGCACCGCCGCAGCCAGCGCCGCGAGGCCCAGGCCCATCATCAGCTTGCTGCGCAGGGGCAGCCCGTTGAGCCGCTGAACGAAGTTGGGTGCCTCGGTGGGCGTGACCATCACCGGGGCGGCGGTTGCGGGGGCGGTCAGGGCTGTGTCCATGAAGGAGGCGAAAAACGGGGCAGGGCCGGGATCGGCCGATGGCGCAAATTATTCTGCCCGCCCCCCTCAAGAAAGCACCGAAGTGGCCGACGGTGCCCGCTCATCTCGGGGCTTCGCAGGCCGCAGATGCTGCCAAAGTGCTGGCCCATGGAGCTGAAACTGCGTCCGTTCGACTTTGCCCAGGCCGCCGCGCGCGCCGGCCTGGCGGCCAATGGCCAGCCCCTGTCCGTGAAGCCGGCTGCCACCGCGGGCGCCAGCTTCGGCGACGCGATGGCCCAGGCACTCAAAAGCGTCAGCGCCCAGCAGGCCGAGGCGACGCGGCTGCAGCGTGAACTGCAGCTGGACAACCCCACCGTCAGCCTGGAAGAGACCATGGTGTCGATGCAAAAGGCCCAGATCGGCTTCCAGGCCACGCTGCAGGTGCGCAACCGGCTGGTGTCGGCTTACTCCGACATCATGAATATGCAGATCTGAACCCGCGGGTCAGGTCCGGCGCCTCAGCAGGCATTGCGCGAGTCGGGCCCACAGATCTGCGGCCGGCCCAGGGGCCCGAGGTCCAGATAGAGCTGATGGTTGTGGTCGTTCGAAATGCCCACCCGCGTCCAGCCCTGCGCGCGGCCGACGCCAGCCTCGAACAGGACGCCCTGGCCCGACTGCAGCAGCGTGCCCTTGTGGTCGCGCGCGCTGACGCCGCCAAGCTCGCAGCGCGGTTGGCCGGTCGCGCAGTCACAAGGCCCCTGGCGGCTGGAGCCCCAGCACCACTGGGCGCCGCTCTGGAAGCTGAGGTGGATGTTGCGGCCCTCCTCGACGCTGATCGTGCGGTCGCGGCGCAGGTCCTGCTCCAGCAGTTCGGCCACATGACGCAGCCGCTGCCGGGCCAGGTAGCTGGCGTAACTCGGCACGGCGGCAGCGAGGATGATCGCGAGGATGGCGACCGTGAAAACGGCCTCCAGCAGCGTGAAGCCGCGGCGCGGCGTCGGCCGGCATCCCGGCCGGGCCGGGCGCCCGGTGGGTTGCGGGGGAAGGGTATGCGGCGCGCTCACAGGTCCAGCTTCAGCAAGCGGCGGCGCTTTTCGGTCTGGTCGACATAGACCTGCAGCGAGCGGGCCGCGGCGTGATCGAGGTCGACAAAGGCGCAGCCCAACTGGGCGGTGCCGGCGCCGTCGCCCACCGGGCTGGCATGCAGCGGCAGCAGCGCGATGCGCAGCGCGGTCATGCGATCGAGTTCCAGCACCAGGCCGGCCGTGACCTGGCCGATGGGCAGGGTGGGTTGCCCGGCCGCTTCGGCCGGCAGGATCAGGGCCACGCCGCCGATGCTCAGGTCCAACACCCGCAGCGTCAGTTCGGGCGACCCGCCGCCGGGCACCACGACGCGCGGGTAGACGCTGCCGGCGGGCTGCACCCGGAATGCCTGGCGGCGCTGGAAACGATAGACGCGCTGTGGAAAGCCGCTGCGCAGCACGGTCCCCTGTCCGCCGCTCACGAGCAGCGGAGATTCCAGGTCGAACTGCAGCTTGATCGAGCCGAGAAAGGCCACCGCGGTGATCTCGCCGCCGGCGACAAGCTCGGGCGCCAGTCCCAGCGGGTCGGCACCGATCTCCAGGCCCAGCAGGTCGGCCTCGGCGTTGAGCGCGCAGATGCGCCCGGGCAGCGTGCCGCCGCCAGGGCTGCACAGCGTCACCCGGGTCTGCTCACGGTTCAGTTCCTGCAGATAGCCGGCGATTTCGGCGGCAGAGGCCACCCGCAGCTCCTCCGACGGCGCCGTGGCCGGCAGGGCAGCAGCGGTCTGGTGCTCGGTCGGTGAATTCGGCATGAGCGCACTGTAGCCGCGCCGGCCGTCTCGGCCACCGATCCGTCAGTGGACCAGGCGGCTGTGTCCGGCCAGGGCGGCGCCGAGTTCCTCAAGCCAAGGCTCGGCCAGGTGGCGGATTTCGGCATCGTTGAGCAGGATGCGCTGCATGATGCGCGTCTTGACCTGCTGCTCGGTCGGTGCGAGCCGGGCCTGGGCCGAGATGCGCTTGAGCTGGGCGATCAGCAGGGCGCAAGCGCCTTCCAGCTTGATCACGGCATCCCAGTCGCCGCTGCGGGCGGCCATCAGCATGTCGTGGCTGGCCCTTTCGATCGCTTCGTAGTAGTCCAGCAGGGAGTCATCCACGTCAGCCTCCCTTGCCGGCCGGCAGGTTCGTGGCCTGCTGGCCATGAACCTGGGCGGAGATTCCATCCCAGCCTTCCTTCAGGGTGGTGACGAGGCTGGCGCATTCGGCCAGCACGGCAGCGTCGTTGGTGGCATTGGCCAGCGTCAAGCGGCGCAGCAGATAGTCGTACAGCTCTGCCAGCCGCTGAGCGAGCTCGCCGCCCTTGTCGACGTTGAGCGCGCCGGCGAGGCCCTCGTCGACGATGCGCACGGCGCGGCGAAGTGCCTGCACCTTGGCGCCGACATCACCACGCTGGATCGCGCCGCGGGCGGTGTGGATGTCGCCCAGCAGGGTCGTGTAGAGCAGGCTGATCAGCTTGTGCGGGCTTGCATCGTCGGTCGACGTGCTGGCGCCGATGTCGGAGTAGGGCTTGGCGGCGGCGCGACGACCGATGGCGGGGGGCTGGGGCATGGGCATCATGATGGCGCTGGACTCCGGTTCGATCTAGTTGTTATTTCGGCCGGAGCCGCTGGGACTTGAACCGGGCCATCCGCCCGTCTGCGAGAAATCTGCCCCGGATTTCCCGCGACCAGAACCGTCACTTGTTCGAACTGCTGTTCGTGTTGAACTGCTGGGTGACGTACTTCAGCAGCGCATTGGCCTGGGACACCGTGGTGTCGAGCGTCGCGTACTGCGCGCGCAGCCGCTTCTCGGTCAGGCTGAGCCGCTGGTTGAAGTTGTCCTGGTCGGTCTGGTTGGTCTTGATGCTTTTCTGCAACGCCTGCTGGCTGCTGGTCAGCGCGCCGCTGAAGCTCAGCACCGTGGTTTCCCAGTCGGACAGCTTCTTGAAGAAACCGTTGTTTTGCGCGTTTTGCGTGTCGACATTGGCCAGGGCCTTCTGCAGTTCGGCCGGGTTCTGCACCGCCGCAGCCAGCTTGGTGTTGTCGATGCTCAGGGAGCCGTCTTTCTGGAAGGTCAAGCCGATGCTGGCCAGGCTGGCGAAGGTGGTCGACGAAGTGCCGAACCCGCCCAGCAGGCTGCGCAGCTGGTACTGCAGGCCCAGGGTGCTGCTGTCACCCTGCAGCACACCACCCTTCTGGGTCGACGGGTCGTAGCCGGTGTTGCCGGCGATGAAGCCGTTCAGTGCGTTGTAGGCGGCGACGAAGCTGGTGATATTGGCCTTGATCGCGTCGGTGTTGTTGGCGACCGTGAGCTGCACCGGCGAACCGGCGGTCGTCAGCTTGTTGACGTTGAGCGTGAGCCCCTGAATGACATTGCTCAGCGAGTTGGTCGAGCTGGTGATCGCGATGCCGTTGACCGAAGCGAGCGTGTCGGCCGCGGCGGCCGTACGCGTCAGCCCGTTCACGCCGTTCGGCGGATCAAAGGCGATGGGCGCCAGGCTCGGCGAGTCCACCGTGACCTTGAAGCCGTTGGCTGCTCCGGTGCTGCTGGATTGCAGCGCCAGCCGGGCGCCGGAGTTGTCGGTCACGATGGTCGCGGTCACGCCGGCATTGGCGGCGTTGATCTTGTCGCGGATGCCGGCCAGGGTGTTGCTCGACGAGTCGATCGTAACGGTCACCGCCGTGGCGCCGGTCTTAGGCGTGAAGCTGGTCTGGTCGGCGCTCAGCGTGCCGAGCGTGATGGTCAGCGAGCCGGTGCCGACCACGCTGGTCGACGCCGAGAACTGGCCGCTGGCGCTCACCACCGTTTGCGCGGCGGCCAGCTGGGTCACCGCCACCGAGTAGGTGCCCGCCACCGCGCCGCCCGAGGTGGCTGCGGATACCACGCTGGGGTCCGTGGTGCTGGCCGTGGTGAGCGAGTAGTTGGACGCGGTCGTCAGCGGGGTCGTGGCGGCCTGCAGCGAGCTCACCAGCGATTGCAGCTGGCCGACCGCCGACAACTGCGTCTGCAGCCGCTGGCCCCGCTGCTGGATGATCTTGAGCGGCTGCGAATCGAGGTCCAGCAGCTTTTGGACGATGTCATTGACATTCAGGCCGCTGCCGATACCGGGCGAAGAGATCGAACCTGAGGTGCCGCTGATGGAGTCCATGCTGTCGAGGCTATCGGCGCAGTCGAGCCGAACTTGAGGCTGCTCGCGCCAGTGTTTACCAGAGCGTCAGCCCGCCGTGAAGTTCTTCACGCCGGGCGAAGCTGAATGCTGGCTGCCGATCAGCCGTTGCGCAGCAGCTGCAGCACCTGCTGCGGCAGCTGGTTGGCCTGCGCGACCATCGCCGTGCCGGCCTGTTGCAGCACCTGGGCGCGGCTCAGCGCGGCGGTCTCGGCCGCGAAGTCGGCGTCCTGGATGCGGCTGCGCGAGGCCGACAGGTTCTCGCCAGCGGTCTGCAGGTTCTGGATGGTCTGGCTGAATCGGTTCTGTACCGCACCAAGGGTGGCGCGGTTGCCGTTCACGGTGGCCAGCGCAGCGTCGATGGCCGAGAGCGCACTGTTCGCGCCCGCGACCGTGCTGATGTCGACCGCGCTGATCGCCGTGCCCGTCGAGGCGATGGCCACGGGCGCCGTGATGCCCGAGGTCGCGGAGCCCAGGCCGTTCGCCTGGGTGAAGGTGACCGTGCCGGTGACGCCGGTCGGCGCGACGTAGGTGACATTGATGGTGCCGCCCGTGGTGGCAATGGCGCCGGCGGCGATGCCGAAGTCCTGCGCGTTCGACCCTGTGAAGGTGCCGGCGGCATAGGCAATGGTGACATTGCGGCCGTCAGCGGCAGTGAACTGCACGCCGCCGCCGGTGTCCCGCGCCGTCACACCGGTCGCCGCCGAGTTGGCGTTGACCACCGAGACCAGATTGGCCCGGTTCGATGCCAGCGCCGCGCCGCCGTTCACCCCAGCGACCGGGATGAGCACGCCATTGATCGTCAGGTTTGCCGTGCCCGGTGCGGTCGCCGATGCGGCCGAGGCGCCAGCGGCAACCACCGTCGGGTTGGCGGTGGCCGTCAGACCGGGTACGTTGGCGCTCTGGATCGCATTGGCCTGCGCCTTGGCGTCGACCGCCACGTTGCCGAGGGAGTAGGTGGTGCTGCCCGCCGTGACGCTGAAGGCGACGGCCGTGTTGCTCGCGGTGCCGATGGCCTGGCTCGTCAGCGCGAAACCCTGGTAGACACCCAGCGCACTGGCACGGACGCTGGGCACGCCGGCCACGGTGATGGTCTGGCCCGCGTTGGCGCCGACCTGGAATTGCTGGGCGGTGAAGGTGCCGTCGAGCAGGTTCAGGCCGTTGAACTGGGTCTGCGTCGCGACGCGGTCGATTTCCTGCTGCAACTGGATCACTTCCTGCTGCAGGGCGGCGCGGTCGCTGGGGCTGTTGGTCGCGTTGGCCGACTGCACCGCCAGTTGCCGGATGCGCTGCAGGTTGGCACTCAGCGAGCCCAACCCACCTTCCGCCACCTGGGCCAGCGAGATGCCGTCGTTGGCATTGCGCGCCGCCTGGCTCAGGCCACTGATCTGCGAGGTGAAGCGCTCGCTGATCGCCAGGCCCGCCGCATCGTCCTTGGCGCTGTTGATGCGCAGGCCGGAAGACAACCGCGTGATCGCCGTCTGCAGGTCTCGCTGCGTGGTCGACAGGTTGAGCTGGGCCGTCAGCGATGCCAGATTCGTGTTGATGGTCTGGGCCATGGTGGACTCTCTCCGTGAAACAAGGCGTTCGCGGATCGAGGGCTTCGATCCGTTCACCCGTTTCCTGTGTCGCGATGGCGAGTGGAATCGGGTGATCGGATTCTTCCGACCTTGACCAGAGGGTAATGGGCTGAAAAGCCGGCGCAATCACGGCCAGTTTCGGGCCCATGAAAAAGGGCCGACTGGCAGAGGCTCCAGGTTGGAGCCCGTGCGAAGTCGGCCCTTTGGGGGCTTCCGGAGGGCGTGGCGTGCCGCCCTGGCCACGCCCGACCCACCCAGGACCCGGTTCAGGGGCCAGCGGGCGGGCCTCGGGCTGCTGCTGCCGGAGCCTGTGATGCCGAAGCGCTTGCAGACGCTTGGGCGCTGGCGGCAGCGGCAAGCGAACTGGCGGCTACAGACGCGCTGTCATCGAAGCAGCTGCAACACCTGCTGCGGCAACTGGTTCGCCTGCGCAACGATGGCCGTACCGGCCTGCTGCAGCACCTGGGCGCGGCTCAGGTTGGCGGTTTCGGCCGCGAAGTCGGCGTCCTGGATGCGGCTGCGCGAGGCGGAGAGGTTCTCGCCGCCAATCTGCAGGTTCTGGATGGTCGAGCTGAAGCGGTTCTGGATGGCACCGAGGGTTGCGCGGGTGCCGTTGACAGTCGACAAGGCGGCATCGATGGCCGACAGGGCGCTGTTGGCGCCGGTGACGGTCGAGATGTCGATGGCGTTGACGGCGGTACCGGTCGCCGCGATGGCGGTGGTTGAGTTCAGGCCGCCGGTTTGTGCGAACACCACCGAACCGGTCGTGCCGGTGGGTGCCGCGTAGTTCACGTTGATCGTGCTGCCATTGGTGGCAAGTGCCGCCGCCGCCACGCCGAAGTCCAGCGAGTTGGAGCCGGTGAAGCCGCCCGCCGTGTAGGCAATCGTGATGTTGCGGCCGTCAGCGGCGCCGAAGGACACGCCGCCGCCGGTATCGCTGGCGGTGACGCCGGTTGCGGCCGAGTTGGCGTTCACCGCAGCCACCAGATTGGCGCGGTTCGTGGCCAGACCGGCAGCACCGGTCACGCCGGCCACGGCGATTGCCACGCCGTTGATGGTGAAGGTGGCGCTGCCCGACGCGGTCGAGCTGGCAGCCTGCACACCGGCGGCGACGGTGGTGGCATTGGCCGTGGCGGTCAGGCCGGAGACATTGCCCGAGTTGATCGCTGCGGCAATGGCCTTGGCGTCGACGGCCACGCTACCCAAGGCGACGGCGGGGTTGCCACCGACCGTCACGGTCAGAGCC
>RXJV01000125.1 GCA_003963075.1 Burkholderiales bacterium | reverse complement strand
AATCGAACCAACTAGAGATTTGAGGTTGATTATGCTCGACCGTGAAGGCTTCCGCCCCAACGTCGGCATCATCCTGCTCAACCAGCGCAACGAGGTGTTCTGGGGCAAACGCATCCGGACGCACTCGTGGCAGTTCCCGCAAGGGGGCATCAAGCACGGTGAAACGCCTGAGCAGGCGATGTTCCGAGAGCTCCACGAGGAAGTGGGGCTCACTCCAGAGCATGTCCGCATCATTGCGAGAACACGCGATTGGCTGCGCTACGAAGTGCCCGAGCACTTCATCCGGCGCGATGCCCGGGGGCATTACCGGGGCCAGAAACAGATCTGGTTCCTGCTTCAAATGATCGGCCGCGACTGTGACATGAACCTGCGCGCGACCGACCATCCCGAATTCGACGCCTGGCGCTGGAACGAATACTGGGTGCCGCTGGAGGCGGTCATCGAGTTCAAGCGTGGCGTCTATGAAATGGCGCTCACCGAGCTCGCCCGCTTCCTGCCCCGCGTCAACCATCACAACCGCTATCTGCGCGCGGGCATGCGACCCGCACATCGGGAACGGCACAGCGGGCCGATGCCCCTGGAGGCCGCGCCCCCAGAGGGCGGTGAAAAGCCGGCCTGAACCCGCCGAGCGCTGTCAGCGCAGCACCAGGTTGTCGCGGTGGATCAGTTCGGGCTCGGCTGCATAACCCAGCAGTGCCTCGAACTCCGACGAGGGCTTGCGCGCGATCAGGCGCGACTCGGCAGCTGAATAATTCGAGAGGCCACGCGCCAGCTCGGCGCCATCCGGACCGTGCACGGCGATGACATCGCCGCGGTGGAAGTCGCCCTGCACCTCGAGGACGCCGATGGGCAGCAGGCTCTTGCCCTCGCTGCGCAGCTTCGTCACTGCGCCGGCGTCCACCCGAACGGCGCCACGCATCTGCAGATGGTCCACCATCCACTGCTTGCGTGCCTGCAATTTGGCGGTGGACGGACGCAGCGCCGTACCAATCGCTTCACCGGCCGCAAGCCGCAGCAGCACATCGGGCTCTCGCCCCCAAGCGATGATCGTGCCGGCGCCGCTACCGGCGGCCCGCTTGGCTGCCAGGATCTTGGTCAACATGCCGCCCCGGCCGATGCTCGAGCCCGCGCCGCCCGCCATGCGCTCCAGCTCGGGATCACCCGCCTGCGCGTTGTCGATGAAGCGCGCCTGCGTGTGCTTGCGCGGGTCTGCCGAGTACAGACCGCGCTGATCGGTGAGGATGACCAGCACATCGGCCTCGACGAGATTGGCCACCAAGGCCCCCAGCGTGTCGTTGTCGCCGAACTTGATCTCGTCGTTGACGACGGTGTCGTTCTCGTTGATGACCGGCAGCACACGGTGGGCCATCAATGTCAGCAGCGTCGAGCGGGCATTGAGGTAGCGCTCACGGTCCGCCAGGTCGGCGTGTGTGAGCAGCACCTGGGCGCTGTGCAGGCCGTGGGCGCTGAGCTGGGTTTCGTACATCTGCGCCAGGCCCATCTGGCCGACGGCCGCCGCCGCCTGCAGCTCGTGCAGTTCCTTGGGCCGCGTCGTCCAGCCCAGCCGCTTCATGCCCTCAGCGATGGCGCCGCTGGACACCATCACAAGCTCCCGCCCCTCGCCTGCTAACGCTGCCAGCTGGCGGCTCCAGTTTGCGATTGCTTCGGCGTCAACGCCCCGGCCCTCGTTGGTGACGAGGCTGGAACCGACTTTGACGACGATGCGGCGCGCGCTGGACAGCAGACTCATTCGGCCGCTGAACCGCTTGGGGTGGGCGCGTCGAAACGGACGTCACGCTCCTCGATCACGCGCTGCTCGGCGGCCACGTGATCGTAGATCGCGTGGATCAGCGGCTGGCAGCCTTCGCGGGTCAGCGCCGAGATCTCGAAGACCGGACCCTTCCACTTGTAGCGCTTGATGAAGTCCTTCACCCGCGCGGCTCGCTCATCCTCGGGCACCATGTCCAGCTTGTTCAGCACCAGCCAGCGCGGCTTGGCGTGCAACTCGGGGTCGTATTTCTTCAGCTCGGCGACGATGGCCTTGGCCTCCTTGACCGGATCGACCTCGGGGTCGAAAGGCGCGAGGTCGACGACGTGCAGCAGCAGGCGCGTGCGCTGCAGGTGGCGCAGGAATTGGTGACCCAGGCCGGCACCTTCGGCCGCGCCCTCGATGAGCCCCGGGATGTCGGCGACGACGAAGCTCTTTTCCGGCGCGACGCGCACGACACCGAGGTTGGGGTGCAGCGTCGTGAACGGGTAATCGGCAATCTTGGGCTTGGCGTTCGAGATCGCCGTGATCAGCGTCGACTTTCCGGCGTTGGGCTGGCCCAGCAGGCCGACATCGGCCAGCACGCGCAGTTCGAGGCGCACCTTCTTGATTTCGCCCGGCCAGCCCGGCGTCTTCTGGCGCGGCGCGCGGTTGGTCGAGGTCTTGAAATGCAGGTTGCCAAAGCCGCCATCGCCGCCCTTGCACAGCAGGATGCGCTGGCCCGGCTCCAGCAGCTCGCCGATCACTGTCTCGGTTTCTAGGTCGGTGATGATGGTGCCGACGGGCATGCGCAGGACGATATCGTCCGCCGCTGCGCCGAAGCAGTCTGAGCCCCGACCGGCCTCGCCATTGCGCGCCTCGTGGCGGCGCGCATAGCGGTAGTCGATCAGCGTGTTGAGGTTGCGGTCGGCCTCGGCCCAGACGCTGCCGCCTTTTCCGCCATCACCGCCGTCTGGCCCGCCAAAGGGAATGAATTTCTCGCGGCGAAAGCTCGCGCAGCCCGCGCCGCCGTTACCGGCGGCGACATCGATGGTGGCTTCGTCAACGAATTTCATGGCGGACTGCCATCGTAATGGCTGGGGTTGTGGCCAACGTGCCGTCGTGTGGCGCGCCAGACTTCAGAAATGACAAAGCCCCGGCAGGCCGGGGCTCGGTGGTTCGGGCGAGGGACTCGCCCTGACGGCGGCAATTAAGCGGCCAGCGGCGTGACGACGACCGTCGCGCGATTGCTTGCACCCTTGGTGGTGAAGCTGACGTGACCGTCGACCAGCGCGAACAGCGTGTGGTCCTTGCCGATGCCGACGTTCACACCGGGGTGGAACTTGGTGCCGCGCTGGCGAACGATGATGGAACCTGCGGAGATCAGTTGACCGCCGTAGGCCTTGACGCCCAGCATCTTGGGCTTGGAGTCGCGGCCGTTCCGTGTCGAACCGCCGC
>RXJV01000026.1 GCA_003963075.1 Burkholderiales bacterium | reverse complement strand
TCCTGCAGGAAGTCGGTCACCTTCTCGACGCGCTGGTGGGCGATCTGGCTGATGTGCAGCAGGCCGTCCTTGCCCGGGAGCAGGTTCACGAGGGCACCGAAGTCCAGGATCTTGACGATCGGGCCTTCGTAGACCTTGCCGACTTCGACTTCGGCAGTGATCTCCTCGATGCGCTTCTTGGCCATCGCGGCCTTCTCGGCATCGGTCGAGGCGATGGTGATGGTGCCGTCTTCGCCGATGTCGATGGTCGTGCCGGTTTCTTCAGTCAGCGCGCGGATGGTGGCGCCGCCCTTGCCGATGACGTCGCGGATCTTCTCGGGATTGATCTTCATCGAGTACAGGCGCGGCGCGAACTGCGACACCTCGGTGTTGGCGCTGCCCATGGCCTCGACCATCTTGCCGAGGATGTGCAGGCGGGCTTCCTTGGCCTGAGCCAGGGCGACCTGCATGATTTCCTTGGTGATGCCCTGGATCTTGATGTCCATCTGCAGGGCAGTGATGCCCGTGGAGGTGCCGGCCACCTTGAAGTCCATGTCGCCGAGGTGGTCCTCGTCACCCAGGATGTCGGTCAGCACCGCGAAGCGGTTGCCGTCCTTGATCAGGCCCATGGCGATGCCAGCCACGTGGGCCTTGAGCGGCACGCCGGCGTCCATCAGCGACAGGCAGCCGCCGCAAACGGAGGCCATCGACGACGAGCCGTTGGACTCGGTGATCTCGGACACGACGCGCAGCGAGTACGGGAACTCTTCCTTGCTCGGCAGCACGGCAACCAGCGCGCGCTTGGCCAGGCGGCCGTGGCCGATTTCGCGGCGCTTCGGCGAACCCACGCGGCCCGTCTCGCCGGTGGCGAACGGGGGCATGTTGTAGTGCAGCATGAAGCGGTCTTCGAACTCGCCGTCCAGCGCGTCGATGCGCTGGGCGTCGCGGTCGGTGCCGAGCGTGGCGATCACCAGGGCCTGCGTCTCCCCGCGGGTGAACAGGGCCGAACCGTGGGTGCGCGGCAGGATGCCGTTGCGGATCTCGATGGGGCGCACGGTGCGGGTGTCGCGGCCGTCGATGCGCGGCTCGCCGGCCAGGATCTGGCTGCGGACGATACGGGCTTCGATCTCGAACAGCAGGCCTTCTACCTCGACCTTGTCGAAGGCGACGCCCTCGGCGGTCAGTGCAGCGAAGACGTTCGCAGCGGCCGTGCGGCAGGCTTGGGTGCGGGCCTGCTTAGAGCGGATCTGGTAGGCCTCGCGCAGCGGGCCTTCGGCCAGGGCCGTGACCTTGGCGATGAAGGCCTCGTCCTTGGCGGGGGCTGTCCAGTTCCAGGCCGGCTTGCCGGCTTCCTTGACCAGTTCGTTGATCGCGGCGATGGCCACGTTGCCCTGCTCATGGCCGAACACCACGGCGCCGAGCATGACTTCTTCCGACAGGCCCGAGGCCTCGGACTCGACCATCAGCACGGCGGCTTGCGTGCCGGCGACGACCAGGTCCATCTGGCTGGTGGTCAGTTCGGTCTTGCTGGGGTTCAGCACGTACTCACCGTTCACATAGCCGACGCGCGCAGCGCCGATCGGGCCATTGAACGGGATGCCCGAGATGGCCAGTGCGGCGGACGTGCCGATCATGGCGGCGATGTCGGCCTGCACTTCCGGGTTCAGGCTGACGACGTGGACGACGACCTGGACTTCGTTGAAGAAGCCCTCCGGGAACAGCGGGCGGATCGGGCGGTCGATCAGGCGGCTGGTCAGGGTCTCGTGCTCAGAGGGGCGGCCCTCACGCTTGAAGAAGCTGCCGGGGATCTTGCCGGCGGCGTAGGTCTTTTCGAGGTAGTCGACGGTCAGCGGGAAGAAGTCCTGGCCGGCCTTGGCCTCGGTCTTGGCGACCACGGTGGCCAGCACGACGGTGCCTTCGATGTTGACGACGACAGCGCCACTGGACTGGCGGGCGACTTCACCCGTTTCCAGCACGACTTGGTGGCGGCCCCATTGGAAGGACTTGGTGACCTTGTTGAACATGGACATGCTCATCTCCTGGTTGTGATGGGCGCGCTCATGGCGCCCGGTGAACACCGGAAACGAGGCTGGGTTTGGTCCAGATGCCATTCCAGGGCGACTCGGCAAGGAGCCGTCTTGGAATGATCCGTGACCACGTCAGCTTGGTTCCGGCAGATGGACAAAGAGCCTGTGCTGGGCAAATGGACCAGACAGGCTCCTCGTGGATTTCAGCAAATTACTTGCGCAGGCCCAGCTTGGCGATCAGCGCGACATAGCGGGCCGAGTCGACACGCTTCAGGTAGGCCAGCAGGCTCTTGCGGGTGTTGACCATCTTCAGCAGGCCGCGGCGACCGTGGTGGTCCTTGGCGTGCAGCTTGAAGTGGGGGGTCAGCTCATTGATGCGGGCGGTCAGCAGGGCGACTTGGACTTCGGGGCTGCCGGTGTCGTTGGCACTGCGGGCATTGGCCTTGACGATTTCGGCCTTGTTCAGATCGGCGACGGACATGTTGTTTTCCAAAAGGTTTCGGAAGTCCGGCCGGGCATGCACAACTGCTGGTGCTGCCGCAGACGGTTTCCGGGGTTGACTTGCGGACACGGGGGAAACCGCCCCGAGCCGTGCTGGTGTGTCTGCACCCTGCCTGCGCAGAAGGAGCAAAACCGTCGGAGTATAGCCCAAACGGCTTCCAAGCCAGCCTCAGCGACCCGCGCGCTTGCGGCACGAAGGATGCGACATGCTGCCGGCGACTGCCGTTTCAAGAGGCTCGAATCGGCTTGCCCCCGCATTTGGTGACCGGCGTCAAACCGCCGCCAAACGTCTCTTGAAGCGCCGCATGACGCACCTAGCTTGGGTTCATCGGGTGCTGCTCCCGACGCCAGACGAGCAGTGTCATTCAGCCTCAAGGAGATCGCCATGTTCCTCGTTCCCGTGAACCGCAATCTGTCGGACCTGTCCCGCTCGCTGGACCGCTTCTTCGACGACACCTTCTTCGGTGAGAGCCGCGACAGCAGCGCCGCCACGCTGCGCAGCCCGGCGCTCGACGTCAGCGAATCCGAGACCGCCTACACCGTGAAATTGGACATGCCCGGCGTTGCCAAGGAGGCCGTCAAGGTCAACATCGACGGCCGGCGCATCAGCATCGATGCCGAACAGCGCAAGGACGACGAAAAGAAGGACGGCGAGCGGGTCATCTACCGCGAGCGCACCGTCAGCCGCTTCTCGCGCAGCTTCACGCTGCCGCAGGAGATCAGCCAGAGCGACTCCAGCGCCAGCCTGGAGCATGGCGTGCTGACGCTGAAGCTGGCCAAGCGCGGCGCCACCAGCGGCAGCCAGCTGACCGTCAACTAAGCCGACGCAAGGTCCCAGCGCGGGCGCACCTCGAAACCACCGTCGCGCCGTGGCTGGGCCAGGCCGCGCTGCAGCCGCAGTGCGCCGGCCATGGCAATCATGGCGCCGTTGTCGGTGCACAGCGACAGCTCCGGGTAGTGAACCCGGACGCCGCGCCGGGCACAGGCGGTGTTGAGCTGCTCGCGCAGTTTCGCGTTCGCGCCCACGCCGCCGGCGACGACGAGGCGCTGCAGCCCCGTCTCCTTCAGCGCCAGCAGCGACTTTTTCACCAGCACCTCGACGATGGCGGCCTGCGTCGACGCGGCCAGGTCCGCCTTGGCCTGATCGCACGGCGCCTCTCCCAGCTTCTTCACCTGGGTCAGCACCGCCGTCTTCAGGCCGGCAAAGCTGAAGTCCGGCTTGCCGCTGTGCAGCAAGGGTCGCGGCAGCTCGAAAGCCTCGGCGCTGCCGAACTCGGCCAAGCGCGCGAGGTGCGGGCCTCCCGGATAGGGCAGACCCAGCAGCTTGGCGCTCTTGTCGAAGGCCTCGCCGGCGGCGTCGTCGATGGTCTCGCCGAGGATTTCGTACACGCCCACATCGTCCACACGCATCAGCTGCGTGTGGCCGCCGCTGACCAGCAGCGCAACAAAGGGGAACTCGGGCGGATCGGCACTGAGGAAGGGGGACAACAGATGCCCTTCGAGGTGATGGACCGGCAGCGCCGGCACGTCGAGCGCTGCGGCCAGCGACACCGCCACACCCGCACCGACGAGCAACGCGCCAGCCAGGCCCGGGCCCTGGGTGTAGGCAATCAGATCCACGTCGCTCAGCGCCAGGCCCGACTGGGCCAGCACCTCGCGCGTCAGCGGCAGCACGCGGCGCACATGGTCGCGCGAGGCGAGCTCGGGCACGACGCCGCCATAGGCCTGGTGCATCGCGATCTGGCTGTGCAGCGCCTGCGCGACCAGCCGCGGCGGCTGCCCACCCTCGACCTCGACGAGCGCCACCCCGGTCTCGTCGCAGGACGACTCGAACCCGAGGATGCGCTGCACCGAACTCACTTGCCTTCCTTGGCGTGGTTGATCGAGTACTTGGGGATCTCGACCGTGATGTCCTGCTGGCGCAGCAGCGCCTGGCAGGACAGGCGCGAGTCGGGCTCCAAGCCCCAGGCGCGGTCGAGCATGTCCTCTTCGTTTTCTTCCATCTCGCTCAGCGAGCGGCCGCCCTCGCGCACGATGACGTGGCAGGTGGTGCAGGCGCAGACCTGGTCGCAGGCATGCTCGATGTGGATGTCGTGGTCCAGCAGCGCTTCGCAGATCGACGTGCCGGGCGCTGCGGTGATGCGGGCACCCTCGGGGCAGTACTCGGCGTGAGGCAAGATGGTGATGACGGGCATGGGGTAATTCTCAGAGCTGGCTGACATCGCGACCGGTCAGGGCCCGGGCGATGGAGCGGTTCATGCGTTCGGCAGCAAAGGCTTCGGTGGCCTCGGCCAGGGCCTTCACGGCGGCGTCGATGGCGTCGGCATCACCGTGCATCGCGGCCAGGGCCGACAGGCGAGCCTCCAGCGACTCGCGCTCGTCCTGCGGCAGCAGGTCGCCATCGGCGGCCAGCGCACTGCGGGTGGCCAGCACCATGCGCTCGGCCTCGACACGGGCCTCGCGCAGCTTGCGGGCCGCCATGTCGGCGTCGGCACTGGCGAAGCCGTCCTTCAGCATGCCGGCAATCTGCTCGTCCGACAGGCCGTAGCTGGGCTTCACGGTGATGGCGGCCTGCGCACCCGAGGTCAGCTCCTCGGCGGACACACTGAGCAGGCCGTCCGCATCGACCTGGAAGCTGACACGGATGCGTGCAGCGCCAGCCGCCATCGGCGGGATGCCGCGAAGCTCGAAGCGGGCGAGCGAGCGGCATTCGCTGACCAGTTCGCGCTCGCCCTGCACCACATGCACCGCGAGCGCCGTCTGCCCGTCCTTGAAGGTCGTGAAGTCCTGGGCCTTGGCGACGGGGATGGTCGCGTTGCGCTCGATGACACGCTCGACCAGGCCACCCATGGTCTCCAAGCCGAGCGACAGCGGGATCACATCGAGCAGCAGGATCTCGCCATCGGCGGCATTGCCCGCGAGCTGGTTGGCCTGGATGGCAGCGCCAATCGCCACGACCTCGTCGGGGTTCAAATTGGTCAGCACCTCTCGGCCAAACAGCTCGCTCACAGCTCGCCGCACAACCGGCATGCGCGTGGAGCCACCCACCATCACGGTGCCTTGCACATCGGCGGACTTGACTTTGGCGTCACGCAGCACGCGCTTGACGGCCGTCAGCGTCTTGGCGATCAGCGGCTGGGCCAGGACCTCGAACTGGGCGCGGGTCACGGTCACACGCAGCTCGCCGGCGTCCAGCGCCGCGACAAGCTCGGTCGACTCGACCGCCGACAGAGCCTCCTTGGCCGCCCGCGCGGCAACCAGCACCGCGCGCTTGTCGTGCGCAGAGTCGAGGGTCCGGCCAGCGAGCGCCCAATCGGCTAGGACACGGTCGAAGTCATCGCCGCCCAGTGCGGCATCGCCCCCTGTCGCGACCACCTCGAACACGCCCCGCGTCAGGCGCAGCAGCGAGATGTCGAAGGTGCCGCCGCCCAGGTCGTAGACGGCGTAGAGGCCTTCGCTGGCGTTGTCCAGGCCGTAGGCGATGGCCGCCGCCGTGGGCTCGTTGATGAGGCGCAGCACTTTCAGCCCGGCGAGCTCGGCGGCATCCTTGGTGGCCTGGCGCTGGGCGTCGTCGAAGTACGCCGGCACCGTGATGACGACGCCAAACAGGTCGTCGTTGAACGTGTCCTCGGCGCGGAAGCGCAGCGTCGCCAGGATTTCGGCCGACACCTCGACCGGACTCTTGACGCCGTCGCGGGTTGCGATGGCCAACATGCCGGGGCGCTGCTCGAAGCGGTAAGGCAGACGCTCGGGATTGGCGATGTCGGCGACGCTGCGGCCCATGAAGCGCTTGACCGACACGAGCGTGTTTTCGGGGTCGTCAGCCTGGGCCGCCAGCGCCTCGGCACCGATCTGGCGGCGGCCCTCCGGCAGGTAGCGCACCGCAGACGGCAGGATCACCCGCCCTTGGGCGTCGGGCAGGCACTCAGCCACGCCATGCCGCACCGCCGCGACGAGCGAGTGCGTGGTGCCCAGGTCAATGCCGACGGCGATACGGCGCTGGTGCGGATCGGGCGAGGCGCCCGGCTCGGAGATTTGTAGAAGGGCCATCAGGCTTCAAGCGCGGCGAGGCGCTGGTCGATGTCGGCACGGAAACGCTGGATGAACATCAGCGCCCTCACCTGCGCGGCGGCGGCCGGCGCGTCATGGTTGTCGTCAAGCAGGCGCTGGACCTGGGCCAACGCGGCGGTTTCCGCCTGCGCCGCCTCGTCGTCCAGCGCTTCCAGCGCGGCCTCGGTATTGGCGTCGTCGAGGGCTTCGCGCCAGGTCATCTGCTGCATCAGGAAGGCGGGCGGCATGGCCGTGTTGTTCTCGGCCTGCACCGGGGCCCCGCGCAGCTCGCAGAGGTAGGCCGCACGCTTCAGGGGATCCTTCAGGCGCTGGTAGCCCTCGTTGACACGCATCGCCCACTGCATGGCCACGCGCTGGGCGGCGGCGCCTTCCGAAGCGAAACGGTCCGGATGCACCTCGGCCTGCAGCACCTTCCAGCGCCCATCGATGGTGGCGCGGTCCTGGGCCTGTGTCTCGGGCAGGCCGAAGAGCTGGAAGTCGTTGTCGGTCAGGCGCATGGTGGTCGATGAAAAGCAAAAGCGCGGCAGTGCCGCGCTCAGCGAAACGTCCCTGTCGGTCAGACGCGGAAGGATTCGCCGCAGCCGCAGCGGTCCTTCTCACGCGGGTTGCGGAACTTGAAGCCTTCGTTCAAGCCCTCGCGGACGAAGTCCAGCTCGGTACCGTCCAGGTAGGGCAGGCTCTTGGGGTCGATCAGGATCTTGACTTCATGGCCCTCGAAGACCACATCCTCGGGCGCCACGTCGTCCGCGTACTCCAGCTTGTAGGCCAGGCCCGAGCAGCCGGTCGTCTTGACGCCCAGGCGCACACCCACGCCCTTGCCGCGCTTGGCGATGTAGCGCTTCACGTGGCGGGCGGCAGCTTCGGTCAGGGTGACGGACATGGGATCAGGCGTTGGCGTGCTTGGCACGGTAGTCGTCCACCGCCGCCTTGATGGCGTCCTCAGCCAGGATGGAGCAGTGGATCTTGACCGGCGGCAGCGCCAGCTCTTCGGCGATCTGCGTGTTCTTGATCGTCAGCGCCTCGTCCAGGGTCTTGCCCTTGACCCACTCGGTCACCAGCGAGCTGGAGGCGATCGCCGAGCCGCAGCCATAGGTCTTGAACTTGGCGTCCTCGATCTTGCCGGTGGCCGGGTTGACCTTGATCTGCAGCTTCATCACATCGCCGCAGGCCGGCGCGCCGACCATGCCGGTGCCGACGTCCTCATCACCGTTGTCGAACTTGCCGACGTTGCGGGGGTTCTCGTAGTGGTCAACGACCTTGTCGCTGTAGGCCATGTGGTTCTCCTTGTTGTCGCGTCGTCAGTGGGCGGCCCACTGGATGGTGCTGAGGTCGACGCCGTCCTTGTACATATCCCACAGCGGGGACAGTTCACGCAGCTTGGCGACCCGGTCCGTCAGCACGCTGATGGCGTAATCGATCTCTTCCTCGGTCGTGAAGCGGCCGATGGTCATGCGCAGCGAGCTGTGCGCCAACTCGTCCGAGCGGCCCAGCGCGCGCAGCACATAGCTGGGCTCCAGGCTGGCCGAGGTGCAGGCCGAGCCGGACGACACCGCCAGGCCCTTCACGCCCATGATCAGCGACTCGCCTTCCACGTAGTTGAACGAGATGTTGAGGTTGTGCGGCACGCGCTGCTCAAGATCGCCGTTGATGAAGGTCTGCTCGATGCCCGACAGCCCCTTCACGAGGCGGTTGTGCAGTGCGCGGATGCGCTCGCTTTCCGTGCCCATCTCCTCGCGGGCGATGCGGAAGGCCTCACCCATGCCGACGATCTGGTGCACCGGCAGCGTGCCGGAGCGCATGCCGCGCTCGTGGCCGCCGCCGTGCATCTGCGCTTCCAGGCGCACGCGCGGCTTGCGGCGCACGTAGAGCGCGCCAATGCCCTTGGGGCCGTAGGTCTTGTGCGAGGCCAGGCTCATCAGATCGATCGGCAGATGGGCCAGATCGATCTCGACCTTGCCGGTGGCCTGGGCCGCGTCGACGTGGAAGATGATGCCGCGCTCGCGGCACAGCGTGCCCAGCGCGACGACGTCCTGGATGACGCCGATCTCGTTGTTGACGTACATGACCGAGGCCAGGATGGTGTCCGGGCGCAGCGCGGCCTTGAAGACGTCCAGGTCGACGAGGCCGTTCGGCAGCACGTCGAGATAGGTCACGTCGAAGCCCTGGCGCTCCAGCTCGCGCATCGTGTCCAGCACGGCCTTGTGCTCGGTCTTGACGGTGATCAGGTGCTTGCCACGGGTCTTGTAGAACTGGGCCGCGCCCTTCAGCGCGAGGTTGTTGGACTCGGTGGCGCCCGAGGTCCAGACGATCTCGCGCGGGTCGGCGCCGATCAGCTCGGCGACCTGGGTGCGCGCCTTCTCGACCGCCTCTTCCGCCTCCCAGCCCCAGGCGTGGCTGCGCGATGCCGGGTTGCCGAAATGCTCGCGCAGCCAGGGGATCATCGCGTCCACCACGCGGGGGTCGCAGGGCGTCGTCGCGCCGTAGTCGAGATAGATCGGGAAATGCGGGGTCATATCCATCGAAGGGGCTCTTGTTACTTGCTGAACGCGCCACCCAGCGCAAAGACCGAGTTGGGCGCCGTGACACGAATGGGCTTGAGCACGGGCTGGCTGCTGATGGCACGCTTGACCGGCGCGGCCTCGACCTCGAAGCCTTTGGCGAGCTGCTCATCGGCGAGCTTGCGCAGCGACACGGAGTCGAGGTACTCGATCATCTTGGCGTTCAGATTGGTCCAGAGCTCATGGGTGATGCAGCGCCCGCTGTCCTCGCCCATGCAGTTGTCCTTGCCGCCACAGCCGGTCGCGTCGAGGGCCTCGTCCACCGCGACGATGATGTCGGCCACCGTGATGTCTTCGGCCTTGCGCCCCAGCGAATACCCACCACCCGGGCCGCGGGTGCTCTCGACAAGCTCGTGGCGGCGCAGCTTGCCGAACAGTTGCTCCAGATAGGAGAGCGAAATCTGTTGCCGCTGGCTGATGGCAGCCAGCGCGACCGGGCCCGTGTTCTCGCGCAACGCCAGGTCCAGCATCGCGGTGACTGCAAACCGGCCTTTGGTGGTGAGACGCATACAAACTCCTTGAAGAGGTGCCCGGACGATTTGTCCTGGACAAATGATTTCGGGTTAACCCGACACGCCCGGACAATAGCCGAGCGAATCATTTCCGATGATTTTACTCGACTAATCGATGCCGTCATAGACCCGCCACTTGGCCACAGGCGGCGCGAGGTCTTGTGCAGAGACGCAGCAGGTTCAGCGCGTTGCGCCCGCCTTGCGGGCGTTGTCCAACGGGACGATGTTGTCCTGGACCCGAGCGCCAAAGGCCTGCTCGCGCAGTTGGGCCAGTTGGTCTCGCAGCCTCGCGGCCTGTTCGAACTCAAGGTTGCGGGCGTGTTCCAGCATCTGCCTTTCGAGCTGGGCCATGCGCTTGGCCAAATCCTTCTCCGACAGCTCCTCGATCTGTGCCGCAGCGAGCAATTTCGCGTCGTCGCGGCCCGACTCCTCCGAATACACGCCGTCGATCAGGTCCTTGATGCGCTTTTGCACGCTGCGCGGCGTGATGCCGTGCGCTTCGTTGAACGCAATCTGCTTGGCCCGGCGGCGCTCGGTCTCGCCGATGGCCTTGCGCATGGACTCGGTGATCCGGTCCGCGTACAGGATGGCCTTGCCATTCAGGTTGCGCGCGGCACGGCCGATGGTCTGGATCAGGCTGCGCTCGGCGCGCAGGAAGCCCTCTTTGTCCGCATCCAGGATGGCGACCAGCGACACCTCGGGGATGTCCAGCCCCTCGCGCAGCAGGTTGATGCCCACCAGCACGTCGAAGGCGCCCAGCCGCAGGTCGCGCAGAATCTCGACGCGCTCCACCGTGTCGACGTCGGAGTGCAGATAGCGCACCTTGACGCCGTTGTCGCTGAGGTAATCGGTCAGCTGTTCGGCCATCCGCTTGGTCAGCGTCGTGATGAGGACGCGCTCATTGGCATCGACCCGCAGGCGGATTTCCTGCAGCACGTCGTCTACCTGGTGGGTCGCCGGCCTCACCTCGACCACGGGGTCGACAAGGCCGGTGGGCCGAACGACCTGCTCGACCACCTGGCCGGCGTTGTCCTGTTCATACTGGGCCGGGGTGGCTGACACAAAGATCGCCTGGCGCATCTTGCGCTCGAACTCGGCGAACTTCAGCGGCCGGTTGTCCAGAGCCGACGGCAGCCGGAAGCCGTACTCCACCAGCGTCGTCTTGCGCGCCCGGTCGCCGTTGTACATGCCGCCGAACTGGCCGATCAGCACATGGCTTTCATCCAAAAACATCAGCGCGTCCGGCGGCAAATAGTCCACCAGCGTGGGCGGCGGGTCCCCGGGCTGGGCGCCTGACAGATGCCGGGTGTAGTTCTCGATGCCCTTGCAGTGGCCCACCTCCTGCAGCATTTCGAGGTCGAAGCGGGTGCGCTGCTCGATACGCTGGGCCTCGACGAGCTTGCCCTCCTTGACGAAAAAGCCGACCCGCTCCCGCAGTTCCTCCTTGATCGCATCGACCGCAGCCAGCACCCGCTCGCGCGGCGTGACGTAGTGGCTGCTGGGGTAGACCGTGAAACGCGGGATCTTCTGCCGGACCTGTCCGGTGAGCGGGTCGAACAGGGCCAGGCCGTCGATCTCGTCGTCGAACAGCTCGATGCGCAGCGCCAGCTCGGAATGCTCGGCCGGGAACACATCGATGGTGTCACCACGCACCCGGAAATGCCCGCGCACGAACTCCATCTCGTTGCGGGTGTACTGCATGCGGATCAACTGGGCGATGACATCACGCTGCCCCAGCTTGTCGCCAACCCGCAGCGTCATCACCATCTGGTGGTAGTCGCTCGGGTTGCCGATGCCGTAGATGGCCGACACGGACGCGACGATCACCACGTCGCGCCGCTCCAGCAGGCTCTTGGTGCAGGACAGGCGCAGCTGCTCGATGTGCTCATTGATCGCGCTGTCCTTCTCGATGAACAGATCGCGCTGCGGCACATAGGCCTCGGGCTGGTAGTAGTCGTAGTAGCTGACAAAGTACTCGACCGCGTTGTGGGGGAAAAAGTCCCTGAACTCGCTGTAGAGCTGCGCCGCCAGCGTCTTGTTGGGCGCGAACACGATCGCCGGGCGGCCAAGGCGGGCGATCACATTGGCCATCGTGAAGGTCTTGCCCGAGCCGGTCACGCCGAGCAGCGTCTGGTAGCTCAGGCCATCCTGCACTCCCTCGCAGAGCTGGGCGATCGCCGTGGGCTGATCCCCGGCTGGCGGAAAGGGCTGGAACAGCTGAAACGGCGAGCCTTCGAAGCGGACGAACTCGCCCTTGCGCTCCTCGGCGTCGGCCTCCGGAGCAGAGATGGCGTTCAAGGCTTCTTGCATGGGGGTTCCCTGGGTTCAAGGGCAAAATTGCTGCGCTGCGAAACCGGGCAGATTAGCGCAGACCCTGGTTTTTCGAGCCTCCCCTCCTGCCAACGTCCTTTCAGGAATCCCGTCATGTCTTTGTTCGCCGCCGTCGCCCTGGCCCCCCGTGATCCCATCCTCGGCTTGAACGAGCAGTTCAACGCCGACACCCGCGCGGGCAAGGTCAACCTCGGCGTCGGCGTTTACTACGACGAAAACGGCAAGCTGCCACTGCTGAAGTGCGTGCAACAGGCCGAAGCGGCCATGGCCGCTGCCCCCAAACCGCGCGGCTACCTGCCCATCGACGGCATCGCCGCCTATGACAAGGCGGTGCAGAAGCTGGTGTTCGGCAGCGAGCTGAAAAACGTCGCCACCGTGCAGGCCCTGGGCGGCACCGGTGCGCTGAAGATCGGCGCGGACTTTCTCAAGCACCTCACGCCGGACGCCAAGGTGCTGATCTCCGACCCGAGCTGGGAGAACCACCGTGCGCTGTTCACCCAGGCCGGCTTCGCGGTCGAGACCTACCCCTACTACGATGCTGCGAAGAAAGGCATCGACTTCGACGGCATGCTGGCCGCGCTGAACGCCGCACCGGCAGGCACCATCGTCGTGCTGCACGCCTGCTGCCACAACCCGACCGGCTACGACCTCACCGCCGCGCAGTGGGCCGAGGTCGTTGCTGTCGTCAAGGCCAAGGGCCTGACGCCCTTCCTCGACATGGCCTATCAGGGCTTCGGCTTCGGCCTGAAGGAAGACGGCGAGGCCGTGCGCCAGTTCCTGGCCGCTGGCGTCGGCTTCTTCGTCTCCACGAGCTTCTCGAAGAGCTTCTCGCTGTACGGCGAGCGGGTCGGCGCGCTGAGCGTGGTCAGCAACAGCGACGAGGAAGCGGTGCGGGTGCTGTCGCAGCTGAAGATCATGATCCGCACCAACTACTCCAACCCGCCGACGCATGGCGCCCAGGTCGTCGCGGCGGTGCTGGCCGATGACGCGCTTCGCGCGCTGTGGGAGGACGAGCTGGCCGGCATGCGGGTGCGGATCAAGGCCATGCGTGCGGCGCTGGTGACCGCCCTCCAGGCGGCCGGTGTGACCGAGGATCTGGGCTTCGTCACGGAGCAGCTCGGCATGTTCAGTTACTCGGGGCTGTCAGCGGCCCAGATGCAGCGGCTGCGCCAGCAGTTCGGGGTTTACGGTGTTGATTCCGGCCGCATCTGTGTGGCTGCCTTGAACGAAGGCAATCTGCCGACGGTTGCGGCCGCGATGGCGGCGGTGATGCGCCGCTGAGCTTCGCGTTGGAGTGCGCAAGATTGGCGGTTTGGCCGCCATCTTTGCTGCAGCGCACAACCAAGAAAGCGATTTCTGGCACCATCGGTGCATTCAGCTCCACGTTCAAGGCTTGCCATGCTGTATCAGTTCTTCGAAACCCAGCGCGCGCTGCTGAGCCCCTTCTCCGAGTTTGCGGCCGCATCGGCCAAGCTCTACAGCCACCCGCTGTCACCGTTCGCGCACACGCCGGTGTCACAGCGCTTGTCTGCCGGGCTGGACCTGATGCACCGCCTCGCCAAGGACTACGAGAAGCCCGAGTTCGAGATCCGGTCGGTCGAGGTCGACGGCGTGGACGTCGCGGTGCAGGAGCTCGTGGCGCTCGAGAAGCCCTTCTGCCGGCTGCTGCGCTTCAAGCGCTACACCGACGATTCTGCGGTGCTCGCCAAGATGAAGGACCAGCCCACCGTGCTCGTGGTGGCCCCGCTGTCCGGCCATCACAGCACGCTGCTGCGTGAAACCGTCAAGCAGCTGCTGCGGGACCACAAGGTCTACATTACCGACTGGACCGATGCCCGCATGGTGCCGCTGGAGGTGGGCCCCTTCCACCTGGACGACTACGTCCATTACGTGCAGGAGTTCATCCGCCTGGTGGGTGGTGCCGACTGCCATGTGATGTCGGTCTGCCAGCCGACCGTGCCCGTGCTGGCGGCCATCTCGCTGATGGCCAGTGCCGGAGAACCCACGCCGCGCAGCATGACGATGATGGGCGGCCCCATCGACGCTCGCAAGAGCCCGACGGCCGTCAACAACCTGGCCATGAACCGCAGCTACAGCTGGTTCGAGAACAACGTGATCTACCGCGTGCCGACCAACTTCCCCGGTGCCGGCCGCGAGGTCTACCCGGGCTTCCTGCAGCACACCGGCTTCGTCGCGATGAACCCGGACCGGCACCTATCCTCGCACTACGACTACTTCCTCGACCTGGTGCGCGGCGATGACGACAGTGCCGAGGCGCACCGCCGGTTCTACGACGAATACAACGCCGTGCTCGACATGCCGGCTGAGTACTACCTCGACACCATCAAGACCGTGTTCCAGGACTTCGCATTGGTCAACGGCACCTGGCAGGTCGATGGCGCCTTCGTGCGGCCGCAGGACATCACGACGACGGCCCTGCTGACCGTCGAGGGTGAGCTGGACGACATCTCCGGCGCGGGCCAGACCCGCGCGGCACACGAACTTTGTTCCGGCGTGCCCAAGGTCCATCAGCACCACTACGACGCCTTGGGCGCCGGTCATTACGGCATTTTCTCGGGCCGCCGTTGGCGCGAAAAGGTCTACCCGGAGGTGCGCGCTTTCATCGCCAAGTACGAGGCGGCTCCGCTGAAGGCCACGTCCAAGGCCGCACCGGTGAAGGCGACCGCCAAGCCGGCGGCCAATCGCAGCCGCGCCGCCACTGCTCGAAGCAAGGCGTGAACCTCGCGGATCGCATCGACGCCGCGCTGCCGCAGACCCAATGCACCCGCTGCGGCTACCCAGACTGCCGCCGCTACGCCGAGGCCATTGCCGCCGGTGACGCCGAGATCGACCAATGCCCGCCTGGCGGGGCCGAAGGCGTCGCCCGGCTCGCCGCCCTGACCGGCCGGCAGGCGCTGCCGCTGAACCCGGCCAATGGCATCGAGGCCACCCGCGGCGTCGCCGTGATCGGCGAGTCCTGGTGCATCGGTTGCACACTGTGCATCAAGGCCTGCCCGGCCGACTGCATTGTCGGCGCCCCGAAGGCGATGCATGTGGTCGTGGCAGCGCAGTGCACCGGCTGCGAGCTGTGCGTGCCGGCCTGCCCGGTGGACTGCATCTCCATGCCCGAGGTGACGACGACCACCGGCTGGGCCGCCTGGAGCCTGCCCCAGGCCGACGAGGCGCGCGAGCGCTACGCCTTCAAACGCTTCCGCCGCCACCGCGAGGCCGAAGAGAACGATGCCCGCCTGGCCGCCAAGGCCGAGGCCAAGCTGGCCGACCTGCCAAGCGCCTCCGCGATCACCGACCCGGCGCAGCTGGACCGCAAGCGCGCGGCGATCGAGGCCGCCCTCGCCCGGGCGAGGGCCAAGCGGCGTTGAATGCGGCTGACAATGCCGGCATGAACGCCGCGCAGATCGACCGCTTCTTCGCCATCCTCCAGGCCGCCAACCCAGCCCCTCAAACCGAGCTGGAATACGCCAGCGTCTTTGAGCTGCTGACCGCGGTGCTGCTGTCGGCCCAGGCGACGGACGTCGGCGTCAACAAAGCCACGCGCCGCCTCTTCGCCGTCGCCAACACGCCCGCTCAGGTCCTGGCGCTGGGCACCGACGGGCTGGAGAGCCATATCAAGACCATCGGTCTGTACCGCAGCAAGGCCAAGCACCTGCTGCAGACCTGCCAGATCCTGATCGATCAGCACGGCGGCGAGGTGCCGCGCTCGCGGGAGGCGCTGGAAGCCCTGCCCGGCGTCGGCCGCAAGACGGCCAATGTCGTGCTCAACGTCGCCTTCGGCGAGCCGACGATGGCGGTGGACACGCATATCTTCCGCGTCAGCAACCGCACGGGCCTGGCGGCGGGCAAGACGCCGCTGGCCGTCGAGCTGGGCCTGCTCAAGCGCGTGCCCGCAGCCTACCTCGTCGATGCCCACCACTGGCTGATCCTGCATGGCCGCTATGTCTGCCAGGCACGCAAGCCCCAATGCGGCGCCTGCGCCGTCGTCAACGAATGCGATCACGGTCGACAACTAAAATTGCGCTCCGCCTGACCTCGAGCCCCCCATGGCCAGCCTGAACGACCTGACCGAACGCGTGGAGCGACTGCTGCTGCGCCACGACGAAATCCTGCGCACCAACGCGCTGCTGCAGGTACAGCTCACCTCCATCACCCAGGAACGCGACAGCCTGCGCTCGCGCCTGAACGCGGCACGCGCCCGCGTCGAGGCGCTGCTCGAGCGCCTGCCGGCCGAGACGCCCAAGGAACCCGAACAGCCATGAAGCAGATGGAAGTGACCATCATGGGCCAGAGCTATCTGCTCGGCTGCCCGGACGGTGGCGAGGCCGCGCTGACGGCGGCCGTCGCCCAGGTGGACCGCGAGATGAGCGCCATCCGAGACGCCGGCAAGGTCAAGGCGCGCGAACGCATCGCGGTGCTGGCGGCGCTCAACCTCGCCTACCAACTGGCCGATGCACCACGCGAAGCGCCCGCCACGGCCGCATCGTCCAGCCCCGAGGTCGACGCCCTCATCAAGCGTCTGGACGAAGCACTGGGACACGATGGCCAGTTGCTGTAGGGCCTGTTAACACGACGGCAGTGGGGCGCATGGCCTGCCCTTCGGGTTGCGGCCAGAAAGCCCGAGGGCAGCGTTGCGAAGCCTCGCTGGGGGCCTGCCCAAGCTTCGTTTCGCGCCTTGCTCGCGGGCTTTCTGGTCGCAACGTGGCCTGCTCCCGTCGTGTTAACAGGCCCTAAGCTTTGATAGCCGGGTAGATCGGCTCGAACGCGCCGCGGCGGATCTCGTCGAGCGTCGGCGATTCGCCAGCCCAGAGCACCAGCACCGGCCCCGGCAGGCTCAGGTGCTGCTCCAACCAGCGGCACAGCTCGAAGCGATCCTCGTCCGCCAGGCCGGGCAGCTCCACAAAGGCCAGATAGGCCCGACGCCGCGGGAACTCCCGCAGCGTCTTGCAGACCAGCCAGGCGCGCACCACGGGCTTGCATCTGCCCAACTCGGCCTGCACCTCGCCCAACTCGAACGCCGACAGGTCGTGCCTCGTGATCTGGCTGAAGTACGGCGACTCCCGCAACTCCTCCCAGGCACGATCTTCACCCTCCTGCGCTCGCTTGCGGCGTTCACGCCAGAGCTTGAGCGCCGCGGCGTCATGCGCATGTTCCTGGCGCGGCGTTTCCAGTTCCTCGACCGCATTGCGCGCCGCCCACCAGCGGTAGTCCGCGCTGGCATCCCACAAGCATTGCAACGCCTGCAGATAGGCTCCGCGGTCGGCCGCGGCGAGCGTCCGAGCCAGCCCCTGCAACGCAGCCGGATGCTCCGCGCTGCGCTGCAGGGCCAGCGCGTACAACGGCCGCAGGTCAGCCTGCGGGTCGAGCTGGCGGCGCAGCGATGCCTCCTCGACCAGGTCGCCGGCATTGCTCTGCGCGCGTGCAGCCTCAAGCACCTTCACCCGCTCCTGCACTCGCCCCAGCCACGCGTGACGCAGCTTCCAGTCGTCGGCGTTGTCCAAGCACCATTGCTTGTCGAAGTGCGCAATCCAGTGCTCCGCACGATCACCCAGCAACGCCAGCGCGCTGCGCCGCGACCACTCCGGCAGCACCGGCTCGCCGCCCAGCGACGACACGCGGTCACGAAGACTGGGGTGGGTGTCGGACAGGTTGCTCACGCGTGCGAGCGACTGCCTGAGCGCGTCTCTGGCGAAGCCGGCTGCGGGCGCCTGGTTCAGCTGGACGCGCATCGCGCGGAAGGGCCCGATTGGCACCGCCGCCGTGGCCGCCGAGCGCCAGTGGTCGCTCCAGAACTATTGCTGCAGCCAGGCTCCTTTGACCTCGATCTCCACCAGCGCTGCCGTCGCCACGTCGGCGCCCAGCAAGCGGCCGGCAATGCGGTCGGCCTCGTACTCGTCCTGTCGCGCAAGCGCAAATGTCTTGGCCGCAAAGCGGGGGAAGTACCAGTTCAGGAAGGCCTGCGTCGCCGCCGAGGCGATGTTTTCGTCGTGCCGCATGCTTTCGTGCAGGCGCAGCCACGACAGCCGGGTTCGGTAGATCCACGCCGCAAAGCGACCGTGGTCGCCGCGCAAGTGACCGTACTCGTGCGTGAGCACGGCCAGCAGCCGCTGCCGGTCCAGCGCCATCAGCAACGGCAGCCCAATCGTCAGCGTGTTCACCGCGCCGCCAAGCAGGCCCCACCGGGGCTTCTGGCTGATGCTCGCGTTGAACTCATCATCCAGGTAGACCGCATGGATGGGCGGCCCGTGAACCTTCTTGCGGATGCGCTCCAGTGCCTCGAACAGCGCGGGCGCTTCCTGCGCCGTGAGGGGTACGCCCTGCGGCGTGTCGAAGCGCACCCACAGCGCGCGCAGGCTGGCCCACAGCAGGCCGAGGGCTGCAATCAGGCCCCAGACCAGTCCGAAACGAAAACGCCCGTGCAGCAATTGCGGCACCAACCAGGCCACCAGGCCGGTCGCGACGACGAGGCAGCCAAACACCCAGGCGTAACCGAGGGCCGCGAATGCGGCCACGCTGCGCCGGTAGGCCTTGCTGTCATGTGCACTGGCCTGCTCGCTGACGCGCACCATGTGCACGAAATCACCCCACTCCATCCCACCCACCCGATGTTTCTGTTGTGTTGCTTGTGCATCCTAATGCCACGTTTGCGCGGCAGACCCTGTCCGCACGAGGCATCCCGCCAGGTTCTAGAATCTCGCCCGTCCACCGCTTTCCCCGGGGCTTTTATTTCCTTCATCCGATGCTCTATGAGCAAGGGCTTGGAAAATGCCGGACGGGCGTGATCGTCTCGCGTCAGATGAACCCGAAGTCCGGCCGACCTCGCCCACCTGATTACCCCTGGGTGTTCAGGATCTCGGCCCCCAGGATTGCGGTGGACACCTTTCCCTGGGTACTGCCTGATCTGCGATGCGCTACTGGCTGATGAAGTCCGAGCCCGACGAGGCTTCCATCCTCGACCTGCAGCGCGCCGGCACGCTGCCATGGACCGGGGTCCGGAACTACCAGGCGCGCAACTTCATGCGCGACGAGATGCAGCCCGGCGATGGCGTGCTCTTCTATCACTCGTCCTGCCCCGAGCCTGGCATCGCCGGCCTCGCCGAGGTCTGCAGCGCTGCCTACCCGGACGCCACCCAGTTCGATCCGGCCAGCCCCTACTTTGATGCCAACGCCAAGCACGAGTCTCCGCGCTGGGTGCTCGTCGATGTGCGCTGGGTCGAAACCACCCGGCTGCTGCCCCTCAAGGAGATGCGAGAGGCGCCGGAACTGGCGTCCATGCGGGTGCTGGAGCGCGGCAGCCGCTTGTCGATCACGCCGGTAACGCCCACCGAGTGGGCCGCCGTGTTGAAACGGCTGCACGGCGCTTGATCGACCCGCTCAGCCGAAGGCAATCGACGCCAGCACCACCTGATTGCCGCCCCGCCGCTGGGCCTCGTGAACGGCGTTTTCGCTGGCGGCGACGAGATCGTCCAGCCGCGACGCCGTGTGCGGGAAGCTGGACACCCCCATCGAGATGGACAGGCCCAGGTCTTGTCCGTGGAGCACGACGATCTGCCCGGCACACTGACGGCGCAGTTGTTCCATGCGGGCATGGGCTGTCGCCAGCCCCACGCCAGACAGCAGCACCGCAAACCGCTGCTCGCCGATCCGGCAGGCCGAGTCCATGGCACGGGTGTTGAGTCGCAGCATGCGGCCCAAGCCTTCAAGCAGGCGCTGCTGAGCCTCCTCACCGAGGCTGGCCACCGCCGGTGACGGGTCCAATGCGATCGCCACCAGAGCGAACTCGCGGTGCTCGCGCGTGGACAGGTCGATCTCCCGCAGCAACTGGTCTTCGAACTGCGCACGCATGTACAGGCCGGACACCTCATCACGCCCGGAGCCCCGCTCCAACTCGCGGCGAGCCTGTTCCATGCTGCCCTGCTGCTGCTCGATCTGGGCCAAGGCCCGGCGCAGGTGGGCCTCGCGCTGTCGCTCTTCGGTGATTTCGTGCCAGACCGACAGCAGGAACTCCTGGCCCAGTGCCAAGCGTGCCACGGTGAACTCACGCCGGCGCCCATTGATTTCCAGCTTGTGCTCGCTGACGACCGGCAAGCGCTGCGCCATCACGGTCTGCTCCACCCGACGCAAGGCGTTCGTCTCGTCGGGCCTCAGGATGTCGGCATCCGTGCAGCCCACGACCACTTCGCGCTCGAGCATCTGAGCGAGCCCTGCACTGGCAAAAACATAGCGCCCGCTGGCCACCGCCTTGATGGCCGGCTGATTGCCCAAGGGCTCGATCAGCGCCGCCAGACCGTCGATCCCCTCATCGCCGAGCTCGGCATGCGCCTTCAGCCATTGAGCCAAGCTACCTGGCGGTGGCTGCATCGCGGTAGGGGCAGCAGTCATGTCCATGAAATCGTTTTGATCTTGGTGCGCTCCGTGGCGCGGTATCGGCACAGCTTCACGGGAGTCGAGAGACTGTAGTGGGCGGTAGCAAGGCCAGACAAGGCCGAACCACCCCATGAACCGTGGCCTCCCCCTAGAAGGCCATGCAACTGAGACGAATGCATCCTAACGAGGTTTCGACCGCATCACCCGCGACAATGCCGCCCGAATCAAGGGAGGGCTATGCGGGCTTTCGATGCGGTGGTGGTGGGTGCGGGCGCAGCGGGCCTGTTCTGCGCTGGGCAAGCCGGGCAACGCGGGCTGCGCGTGCTGCTGATCGATCACGCCGAAAGGCTGGCTGAAAAAATCCGTATCTCCGGCGGTGGGCGTTGCAATTTCACGAATCGTGAGGTCGGCCCGGCCAACTTTCTGTCCGACAACCCGGCTTTTTGCCGCTCCGCCCTGGCCCGCTACACGCCGACAGATTTCATCAAGCTGGTTCAGGCGCATGGCATCGCCTTCCATGAAAAGCACAAGGGCCAGCTGTTCTGCGATGACTCCAGCGAACAGATCATCCAATTGCTGGTCAGGGAATGCGAAGCCGGCGGCGTCACGCGCTGGCAGCCCTGCAGCGTGGCGGACGTCCGGCCGCACCCGGGCGGCGGCTTTGAGCTCGACACTGCCCAGGGCCTGGTGCGCGCCGCTCGCGTCGTCGTCGCAACCGGTGGCCTGCCGGTCCCCAAGATCGGCGCCAGCGACTGGGGCTTGCGCCTGGCGACGCGATTCGGCCATGACATCGTCGAGCCACGCCCCGCGCTGGTGCCGCTGACCTTTGACCCGGCGACCTGGGCGCCGTTTGCCGCACTGGCCGGGCTGTCGCTGCCGGTCGAGGTGTCGGTCGGCAGCGGCAAGGCCCGGGGGCGGTTCCTGGAAGACCTGCTGTTCACGCATCGTGGCCTCAGCGGCCCGGCAATCCTGCAGATCTCCAGCTACCGCACAGCCGCAGACCAGCCGCTGCAGATCAACCTTGCGCCCGACCTCCAGCTCGACAAGGAGTTGGTGGATGCCAAACCGGCATCGCGCCGGCAACTGGGCAACGAGTTCGCCACTAGGTTGCCGCAACGTCTCTCCGCCCTCTGGCTGGAGCATGCCCGGCTTGACGCTGCGCGCCCGCTGGCGGAATGCCGCGATGCGGACCTGCAACGCCTGGGCCGCAGCGTGCATGGCTGGCAGCTGATGCCGAGCGGCGACGAAGGATGGCGCAAGGCCGAGGTGATGCGCGGCGGGGTCTCCACCCGCGACCTGAGTTCGCAGACCATGGAAAGCAAGCGCGTGCCCGGCTTGTATTTCATCGGCGAGGTGGTCGACGTGACCGGTTGGCTGGGCGGCTACAACTTTCAGTGGGCCTGGTCCAGCGCTTGGGCCTGCGCTCAGGCGTTGGCCGCTGTGCCGGCCGTGGCCTGAGCCAAATCTTGGCAAATCCTTGATTTAACGGCTACAATGCCCGGCTTTGCTAGCAAACCCGCGCGTCGATTCGCTGATTCCTCGAGAGAGGCAGTAATCCGGAACCTGCTGCTGATCCCAGCCGCGAACACCGAGCGCATTTTGAAGGACATACATGACCACCATCCGCGTCAAGGAAAACGAGCCGTTCGACGTCGCCCTGCGCCGCTTCAAGCGCACCATCGAAAAGCTGGGCCTGCTGACCGAACTGCGCGCCCGCGAGTTCTACGAGAAGCCCACCGCCGAGCGCAAGCGCAAGAAGGCTGCCGCCGTCAAGCGCCACTACAAGCGCGTGCGCAGCATGCAGCTGCCCAAGAAGCTGTACTGATCGTCTCTGACGCGAGCCGGAGCCTGCATCGCAAGACTCGGCTCCAGTGAACTCCAAAACCCGCCACAGGACGCTGTCGCGGGTTTTTGTTTTTTGAACCGGACCTCCCCATGAGCCTCAAAGACCGCATCACTGAAGACATGAAGGCCGCCATGCGCGCCAAGGAAGCCGACCGGCTGCTGACCATCCGCGGCCTGCTGGCCGCCATCAAGCAGAAGGAAGTCGATGAGCGCATCACGGTCGACGACGCCGGCCTCGTGGCCATCATCGACAAGCTGATCAAGCAGCGCAAGGACTCGATCAGCCAGTTCGGCGCCGCCGGCCGCGATGACCTCGTGGCCAAGGAAACCGCCGAGTTGACCGTGCTGCAGGCCTACCTGCCCGAGCGCCTGAGCGCCGAGGCCGTGGCCGAGAAGGTGGCCGCGATCGTCGCGGAGCTGGGTGCGAGTGGCCCGGGTGACATGGGCAAGGTCATGGCCGCAGCCAAGGCCGCCCTGGGCAACGCTGCCGAGATGAGCACGGTATCGGCCGCGGTCAAGGCCGCGCTGGCCAAGTGAGGAGCCGCCATGAGTCTGCCCCTGCAAGCCATCGCGCCTGACGTCTGCGCCGCCCCGCAACTGACCACGGAAGCCATGGCCGAGGTCGCCGCGCTGGGCTTCAAGAGCGTCGTCAACAACCGCCCGGATTTCGAACACGGCCCGGACCAGCCGACCTCGGCCGAGATCCAGGCTGCCGCCGAAGCGGCAGGGTTGCAGTACCGCCACCTGCCGGTCGCTGGCGGCTACCAATCGCCCGAAGAGATCGCAGCCTTCGCCGCGCTGCTGGAGGAACTGCCGCGGCCGCTGCTGGCCTTCTGCCGCTCGGGCGCCCGCTCGACGCGCCTGTTCCTGCAGGCCCAGCAGCTCGGCTGACCCCGCCGGCCGCGGGCTTTCCCGGGGCGCCGGCGGTCTCAAGCGGCCCGGCGCCTCGCTACATTGGCGGGTTTCGATTTCCCCCGCCCCATGGACGCCCTGCTCGCCCTCGCACGGCACATCGACCGCCTCAACGACCGCTTCGGCAGCTTGGCCGCCTGGGCCGTGCTGTTGTCATGCGTCATCAGCGCCGCCAATGCATTGGTCCGCTACGGCCTGGACTACAGCTCCAACGCCTTCCTCGAGATCCAGTGGTATCTGTTCGCCGCCTGCGTGATGCTGGGCGCCGCCCAGGTGCTGCGCCTGAATGAGCATGTACGGGTCGACCTGATCTATGGCCGTCTGCGTGCGCGCGGCAGGGTCTGGATCGACCTGGCAGGACTCCTCGTCTTCCTGCTGCCTGTCATGGCCTACGCGGCCTGGCTGAGCTGGGGCTTCTTCCTCGTCAAACTGAGCACTGGCATGGGCCCGGCCGACTCAGTGGCCAACCTGGGGCTCGTCGGCTACACGATCAAGCTGCTCAGCAGCGGTGAGGTGTCCAGCAACGCAGGCGGCCTGATCCGCTGGCCGGCAGCGCTGATGCTGCCTGTGGGCTTCGCGCTGGTCTCGCTGCAAGGCCTGGCCGAGGTGATCAAGCGCATCGCCTGGCTGCTGGACCGCCATGACATGGCCATCCACTACGAGAGGCCGCTGCAATGATGGCGATGGAGAGCTTCCCGCCGCTGATGTTTGCGGGGCTGATCGCGGTCTTGCTGATCGGCTTCCCGGTCGCGTTCTCGCTGGCGGCGCTGGGCCTGGCCTGCGGGTGGTTCGCGGTTAGCCAGGGCTGGTTCCCGCCCGAATTCATGAGCAACCTGCCGCAGAACGTCTTCGGCATCCTATCCAACGACCTGCTGCTGGCCATTCCGTTTTTCACGCTGATGGGTGCCCTGCTGGAGAAGTGCGGGCTGGCGGAAGACATGCTCGACTCGATGGGCCAGCTCTTCGGCCCGGTGCGCGGCGGCCTGGGCTATTCGGTGATCATCGTCGGCTTCATCCTCGGGGCCATCACCGGCACCGTCGCCGGCCAGGTCATCGCGATGGCGATGATCTCGCTGCCGGTCATGATGCGCTACGGCTACAGCATGCGCTACGCCACCGGCGTGCTGGCCGCCTCGGGCACGATCACGCAGCTGGTGCCGCCCTCGCTGGTGCTCGTCGTGCTGGCCGACCAGCTCGGCCGCTCGGTGGGCGATATGTACAAGGGCGCCTGGGGCCCGTCGATCCTGCAGGTGCTGATCTTCGCGCTCTACACCTTCTTCCTCGGCCGGCTCAAGCCCGAGCAGGTGCCGGGCGTGCCCAAGGAAGCGCGCACGCTGCAGGGCTGGGCCCTGTGGGCGAAATGCCTGCGCGGCATCATCCCGTCGGCCGTGCTGATCTTCGCGGTGCTCGGGTCGATGGGCGGGCTGCCCGGCATCGATACCGCCATCTGCACGCCCACCGAGGCTGGGGCGATGGGCGCGGTCGGCGCCTTTCTGCTGGCCGGCCTGCACCGGCGCCTGAGCTGGCCGCTGGTGCGCGACACCATGCAGGGCACCATGCGCATCACGGCCATGGTGGTCTTCATCCTGATCGGCTCCCGCACCTTCTCGCTGGTGTTCCAGGGCGTCGAGGGCGGGCGCTGGATCGAGCAGATGCTCAGCCACCTGCCCGGCGGCCAGATCGGCTTCCTGATCGCCGTCAACATCTTCATCTTCTTTCTGGCCTTCTTCCTCGACTTCTTCGAGATCGCCTTCATCATCCTGCCGCTGCTGGGCCCGGTGGCCAGCAAGCTGGGCATCGACCTCGTGTGGTTCGGCGTGATGCTGTGCGTGAACATGCAGACCAGCTTCATGCACCCGCCGTTCGGCTTCGCGCTGTTCTACCTGCGCGGCATCGCCGACACGTTGTTCAAGAACGGCTCGCTGCCCAAAAAGGTCGAGTCCAGCGACATCTACCTCGGCGCCCTGCCTTGGGTGGGCATGCAGCTCATCCTCGTGGCCATCGTGATCTTCTTCCCGCAGACGGTGACGGCCTTCCTCGACAAGGAGAAGCCAGTCGACCTGAATCAGGCCTCCGAGCTGCTGCAGCAGATGGGCGGGAATGACAAGTCCAGCCAGCCTGCCCTCAGCGCGGATGACGCCGCCCGCCTGTTCGCGCCCGAGCCTGCGGCGTCGGCCGCCTCCCTGTCGGCCTCGCAGCCCTGAAACGACAAAGCCCCGCAACGCGGGGCTTTGTCATCGGGCGGCGCGAACTCAGAGCTTCTGCGCCTGCATGTAGTCGTCGAAGCCAGCCTCGGCAAAGCGGAACCACAGGTTCTGGTCGCGCCGGAAGGCGACGAGGTCCTCGTAGACCTTCTTCCAGTTCGCATTCTTGGCCGAGATCTCGGCATAGACCGCGTGCGACTCCTTGAAGGCCGCGTCCATCACGTCCTTGGGGAAGCGGAACAGCTTGGTGCCGGAGCCGACGAGTTGCTTCAGCGCAGCGGGGTTCTTGGCGTCGTACTTGGCCTGCATGTCGATGTGCGACACCGCGCAGGCGGCTTCCAGGATCGCCTTGTATTCGGCCGAGAGCGCGTCGTAGGCCTTGGTGTTGACGTAGAAGTCGACCTGGGCCCCGCCCTCCCACCAGCTGGGGTAGTAGTAGTTCGGCGCCACCTTGTTGAAGCCCAGCTTCTGGTCGTCGTAGGGGCCGACCCACTCGGCCGCGTCGATGGTGCCCTTCTCCAGTGCCGAGTAGATCTCGCCACCGGCGATCTGCTGCGGCACCGCGCCCATGCGCTCGATGACTCGGCCGGCGAAACCGCCGATGCGGATCTTCAGGCCCTTGATGTCCGCCGTGCTCTTGATCTCCTTGCGGTACCAGCCGCCCATCTGCGCGCCGGTGTTGCCGCCGAGGAAGTTGATGATGTTGTAGTTGCGGTAGAACTCGCGCATCAGCTTCAGGCCGTTGCCTTCCACCATCCACGCGCTCATCTGCCGGCTGTTCAGGCCGAAGGGAATGGCGCAACCGAGCGCAAAGGTCTCGTCCTTGCCGAAGAAGTAATAGGGCGCCGTGTGGGCGCACTCGACCGAGCCGCTCTGCACCGCGTCCACCACCTGCAGCGCCGGCACGATCTCGCCACCGGCATGCACCGAGATCTGGAATTTGCCGCCGCTCATCTCGCCGACCTTCTTGGCCATCAGCTCGGCCGCGCCGAACAGCGTGTCCAGCGACTTCGGGAAGCTCGAGGCCAGGCGCCAGCGCACCTGGGCCTGGGCATGCACGACGGCGGGCGCCGCACCGGCGGCCAGCACACCGGCCAGGCCGGCTTGTCGAACAAACGAACGGCGCTCCATCACCATGAATGTCTCCTTGTCTGAGTTTTGAGGTGGTCGTCAGTTGCCGGCGAGCTTCATGCCGGTGACCAGCACCGAGCCCACCGTCTTGGTGCCCATCGTGTACTCGTCGGCGCCGATGCCGACGATGTTCTGCAGCATGTCCTTCAGGTTGCCGGCAATGGTCACCTCGTGGACCGGGTAGGCGATCTCACCGTTCTCGACCCAGTAGCCGCTGGCGCCGCGGGAGTAGTCGCCGGTCACGTAGTTGACGCCCTGCCCCATCAGCTCGGTCACCAGCAGGCCGCGACCCAGGCGCCGCACCATGGTCGCAAGATCGTCTCCCGGCGCGGTGGCGCGGCTGCTCATGCGCAGGTTGTGCGAGCCGCCGGCATGGCCGGTGGTCTGCAGGCCCAACTTGCGCGCCGAGTAGCTGGACAGGAAATAGCCCTGCAGCACGCCGCCCGACACCACCGAGCGTGCCCGCGTGGCCACGCCCTCGTCGTCGAAGGGCGAGCTGCCCTTGCCTTTGCGGACGTGCGGGTCCTCATGGATGTCGATGTGCGGCGCCAGCACCGGCTGGCCCAGGCTGTCGAGCAAAAAGCTGGTGCGCCGGTACAGCGCGCCGCCACTCGTGGCCTGCACCAGCACGCCCAGCAGCCCGATCGCGACCGTGCTCTCGAACAGCACTGGCACCTCGGCCGTGGCCACCTTGCGGGCCTTCAGCCGCGACAGCGCACGCTCCGCGGCATAGCGCCCCACCGCCTCGGGCGAGGCCAGTTCGGCCGCGTCGCGCATCGAGCTGTACCAGGCGTCGCGCTGCATGCCGGCGCCGCGGCCGGCAATGGGTGCCACCGACAACGAATGCCGCGAGCTGGCGTAGCCGCCACGAAAGCCCCGCGTATTGCCCATCCAGAAATGCGACTGCTGGGCCGACACGGCCGCGCCTTCGCTGTTGGTCACGCGCTTGTCCACCGCCAGCGCGGCGGCCTCGCAGCGCAGGGCGATCTCGGCCGCCTGAGCCGCATCGATGGCCCAGGGATGGAAGAGGTCGAGCTCGGGCCGCGTCGCCGGGTCCAGCGCGAGGTCGGCCTCGTCCGGCAGGCCGGCGAACTCGTCCTCGGCGGTGAAGCGGGCGATGTCATAGGCAGCACGCACCGTGTCGCGGATGGCCTGGGGCGAAAAGTCGGACGTGCTGGCATTGCCGCGGCGCTGGCCGAGGTAGATGGACACGCCGAGCGACTTGTCGCGATTGCGCTCGACGTTCTCGAGCTTGCCCAGCCGCGCGGAGACCGACAGCCCGCAGCCTTCCGACACCTCGGCACCGGCGTCGCTGGCGCCCAGTCGTTTCGCCTCGGCAAGCGTGTCTTCGATCCACTGCTGGAACTGTTCGGGGCTGTAGGCGAAACCGTCTTGGGCTTGGGACATGAAGAACACTGAATTCGAGTGGGCGACAATCATAGGACTCGTCTGAACACGGCAAGAGATGCAAGAACACACCCCCGAATTCGAAGACGACGACGACTTCGACCGCCCCAGCAAGTCCCAGATGAAGCGCGACATGACCGCGCTGCAAAAGCTCGGCGAGGAGTTGCTCGAACTGCCGGAAAGCCGCTGGGAGCCGCTGGCCCTGCCGGAAATCCTGTACGACGCCCTCAAGGCGGCCAAGAAAATCACCAACTTCGAGGGCCGCCGCCGGCAGATGCAGTACATCGGCAAGCTGATGCGCAAGATCGACCCGGAGCCGGTGCGCGAGGCCGTGGCGGCCTTCAAGCTCGGCCATGCGCAGGACAGCCTGCGCCTGCACCAGTCCGAGCGCTGGCGCGAGCGCCTGCTGGCCAGTGATGATGCGCTGCAGGAGTTCCTGGCCGATCACGCCGACGTCGACATCCAGCAGCTGCGCAACCTCGTGCGCGCCGCCCGCAAGGACGCCGCCAACGTGCCCGAGAAGCGCAGCGGCCGTGCGTTCCGCGAGTTGTTCCAGTTCATCAAGGCCGCCACGCCAGCCGATGACGCAGACGCCGGAGACGGCCATGCCTGACACCGACCGCGGCCCGGAACCCGTGCGCATCGGCATCGTGTCAATCAGCGACCGGGCCTCCAGCGGCGTCTACCAGGACCAGGGCCTGCCGGCTCTGCAGGCCTGGCTGAGCGACGCGCTGCGCAACCCCATCGAGTTCGTTCCCCGCCTGATCCCGGACGATCAAGCGGGCATCTCTCAGAGCCTGATCGAGCTCGTCGACACCGCAGGCTGCGACCTGGTGCTGACCACCGGCGGCACCGGCCCGGCACCGCGCGACGTGACGCCCGAGGCCACGCTGGCGGTGGCCGACCGCGTGATGCCCGGCTTCGGCGAGCAGATGCGGCAGATCTCGCTGCACTTCGTGCCCACCGCCATCCTGTCCCGCCAGGTGGCCGTCATCCGCGGCCAGGCGCTGATCATCAACCTGCCCGGCCAGCCCAAGGCGATTGCCGAGACCCTGGCGGGCCATGCCAACGCCAGCGGCATCTTCGCCGCGGTGCCCTACTGCATCGACCTGCTCGGCGGGCCCTACCTTGAGACCCGTGACGAGGTCTGCAAGGCCTTCAGGCCCAAGAGCGCGCAGCGGCCACCGGCCGCCTGATCAGCCCTCTTCAAGTACGGCGCCCGGCGCCGCCGGCGAGCGCAGTGCGGCTGCCACGACCTCCAGTTCGCGGTTGCTGGTCACGCAAAACTCGCCCACCTGGGTCTGCCCCGGCGCGCAGGGGCCGGCGTGCATGCCCACCCAGGCATTGCGCCCTGAGCGCTTGGCCGCGTAGAGCCCGAGGTCGGCAATGTTGATGATCTGCTGCCAGCTCCTGGCCTGCGGGCGATCGAAGTCAAAGGGCATGCAGGCGAAGCCGATCGAACAGCTCACCGCCAATTCCCGGCCGTCGTCGAGCCCGAAGGGCTTGTCGGCCACCGCGGTTCGCATGCGTTCGGCCAGTTCTTCTGCACGCAGCCGGTCGGTGTCGCGCGCCACGGCCAAAAACTCCTCACCGCCCCAACGCACCAGGTAGTCGGACTCACGCAGCACACCGCGCAGGCGCGCGCCGAACTGCACCAGCACCGCATCTCCGGCAGCGTGGCCGTAGCGGTCGTTGATGCGCTTGAAGGCATCCAGGTCGACCAGCAGGAAGACACAGTCGGTATCCAGCGGCTGACCACCCGCGGCGCGCACCTCCTGGGCCCGGCGCAGGCTGGCTGCCAGGTCCTGCTCGATATGCTCGGTCAGGAAACGGCGGTTGTGCAGGCCGGTCAGCGGGTCGGTGAGGCTGCTGCGCTGCAGCTGCGCCGATTTCTCCTCCAGCGCCGCATGCAAGGCTTCCAGTTCGGCCGTGCGCTGCCTCACCTTGCGCTCGAGCTCGCGCTGACGGCGGTGCAGCAACCGTGTACGCACCCGCATGGCAGCCCGCAGCAGCAGGCCCAGGCCCAGGACGGCGGCGGCGCGGAACCCCCAGGTCTGGTGCCAGGCCGGCAACACGCGAACCGGCAGGGCCAGCACCTGCTCGCCCCACTGCCCGTCCCGGTTGGAGGCACGCAGATGCAGCCGGTAGTCGCCCGGTGGCAGGTTGGCATAGGTGGCGAGGCGGTGCGAGGGGTCGGCCGCGATCCAATCCCGGTCATAGCCCTCGAGCCTGAAGGCGAAGCGGTTGCGCTCGGGTGCAGAGAAGTCGCTCGATGAGAACTCCACCGCCAGGCTGTTGGCCTCAGGCCGCACGATCAGCGGCCCGCTGCCATCGCCGACCGGCACGCTCTGCCCGCCGAGCTTCACGTCGCTGATCAGCACGCGCGGCCGGTAGGCCCAGGCCTGCAGTTGGTCGGGCTGCACGATGGTCATGCCGCCGCCGCCGCCGAACAGCAACTCGCCGCGCTCGGTGCGTGCCGCCGAGGCGGTCCAGTAGGTCGGGAACACCACGCCCTCGGCGCGGCGCAGCGCCAGCACCGCGAGGCTGTTCGAATCGATGCGGGCCAGGCCGTTGTCGGTGCTGGCCCAGATGTTTCCCTGCTGGTCGCTCAGCAGCGCGTTCACGGTGCTGTCCGGCAGACCCTCGGCCAAGCCCAGGCGCTGGGGCCGCCCGTCACCGTCGGCCGCCGGCAACAGGTCGATGCCGCCGCCATAGCTGCCGACCCACAGCCGGCCCCGCGTGTCGCTCAGCAGGGTCGTGATGAAGCCGGCCGACAGCGAGCGCGACCCGGCGGGGCCGGGCAGCCACCGCGTGACGCTGCGACGCGCCGGGTCAACCTGGTTCAGCCCATAGCGGGTGCCGACCCACAGCCTGCCGGGCTGGCTCGTGTCATGCGCCAGCACGGTCACGCGCTGATCGCTCAGGCCCGGCGCGTCGAGCGCAACCGGCTCGGCCTGCCCGCCCTTGAGGTCCAGCCGCCACAGACCGTCGGTCTGACCACCGATCCACAAGGTATCGCCGTCGGCGAGCAGGGCCCAGACCGATGCCGACGGGTCGCGGCCGGTCAGCGCGACGCGCGCGACGCGGCGCGCGCCAGCATCGGCCCGGTAAAGCCCACGCTTGGTGCCGATGAAGACGCCGCCGTCCGGCGCCGGCGCCATGGCCAGCACCAGATCGGCCGGCAGTGCCGACTCAGGATGGCCTGCGTCGGGCCGCAGGGAACCGACGCGAGCCCCCGATGCATCCAGGATGTCGACACCGCTCTTGTGCGTGCCCAGCCAGATCCGCCCGTCGGGCATCGGCTGGATCCAGCTGATCTCGGTGCCGATGAAGCGGGCATCCAGCGCGTCGCTGCCGTCGGGCATCAGTCCGAAACGACTCCGCACCCCGGTCTGATGGGGGTCGTGGCGGCTCAGGCCGCGGTTGGTGGCCACCCAGATCAGACCGGCACGGTCGCGGTAGAGGGCACGCAGCCCGTTGTCGGCCAGACTCAGCGGCCAGGCGGGCACATGGCGGATGCGCCGGCTCTGCCCATGCTCGAAGTCCACGGCCACCAGGCCCTGGGTCAGCGTCGCCACCCACATCTCCCCCGGGTTCACCTCGATGAGGCTGGCGATCTGCGTATCGCCCAGCAGGTCCAGGCCATCCGGTGCGTGGCGCTCATGCAGGGGCACGGCCGGCGCCTGCCCATCGTCCGGCAGCACGAAGACGCCGTGCTGCAGGCTGCCGACCCAGATCCGGCCCTCGCTGTCCTGACGCAGCGCCTCCGGCTGGACCCGGGCGCCCGCACGCAGCGCCACTGGCTGCAAGGGCCCGCCGCCGGGCTCGCGCTTGAACAGCCCCGCCGTGCTGCCCAGCCAGAGAGCGCCGCGGCGATCGCGCAAGATCACGCGCACCTGGGCGCCGGCAGCCGCAGCCCAGCCGTGGCTGGCATGCTCAATGCGGCCGCTGGCGATGTCGAGTCGGTCCAGGCCGGCATCGGTGACCACCCACAGCCCCCCGTCACCGTCGTCCTGCATCTGGCGCACGCTGACATGGCTGAGACCAGACGCCCCGCCGACGGGGTAGCGGACGAAGCCGTCCGTCGCCGGGTCGTAGCGCAGCAGGCCGGCCGAGGTCGTGCCCACCCAGAGCCGGCCCTGCGCATCGCCATGCAGGGACTGCACATAGCTGTCCAGCAGCGCGCCCTCACGGGTCGGGTCGACCTGGTAGAGCCGGAATCGGTAGCCATCCCAGCGCGACAGGCCGCTGGGGCTGCCGATCCACAGAAAGCCCTGGCCGTCCTCGGCCAGCGCCACCGCGATCGCATTCGGCAGGCCCTGATCCTGCGTGACATGCTGAAACACGATGTCTCCCAGCCTCGCCCGGTAAGGCGGCGGCATGGCGGCGGAGGCCACGGAGATCGCAGCAACCATCAGCAGAGCGAGCGCCAGGCGCCAGCCATGGGAAAACTGCAGTCGGAACATGCTCAGCGTTGGCAGACCCGGTGGACCGGGCCGGCGGCCCGAAGGCCGCGATTCTGGGGCATGCGCGTTGCGCACCCGACGCTGAGGCGACAGCGTCGGCCGGCAAATGTCTCGATCTGGCAGCTTCAGTGCCTGCCGCCGGGCCGGCGAGCCCGGCGGCTGCTCACTTCACGAGCCGGTTGAGCTCCGCCGCATCAAAGGTTTCGTCGCGCTGGGCGTCCTCCGGCACGCAGTCGCCCACTGCCTGGCCCCGCTCGGCGGACAGCTTGCAGACCGCACGCCACAACAGCGCGATCTGGTGTTCATGGCCGGAGGCGCTGTCGATCAGGCCACGCATGGCCAGCGCCATCGGGTCGTCACCCTGGGTCACGCCATAGGCCGAGAAGCCCATCTTGGCTGCCGCGGCCTCACGGGCCTGCTCGCTGGCAGCCTCGATGATGCGGGCCGGGTTGCCAACGGCGGTCGCACCGGCCGGCACCGGCTTGGTGACGACCGCGCCGGAGCCGATGCGGGCCCCCGCACCGACCGTGAAGCCGCCCAGCACGCAGGCATTGGCGCCGACGATCACGCCCGGGCCCAGGGTCGGATGGCGCTTGGCGCCCTTGGCCAGCGAGGTGCCACCCAAAGTCACGCCCTGGTAGATGGTGCAGCCCTCACCGATTTCGGCCATCTCGCCGATGACGATGCCCATGCCGTGGTCGATGAAGACCCTGCGGCCGATGCGCGCCCCGGGGTGAATCTCGATGCCGGTCAGAAAGCGGCTCCAGTGCGACAGCCAACGCGCCAGCCACTTATAGCCATGGTTCCACAGCCAGTGCGCGCGGCGGTGGAACATCAGCGCATGCAGGCCGGGATAGCACGTCAGCACCTCCCAGGCGGAGCGGGCCGCCGGGTCGCGTTCGAGGATCAGGGCGATGTCTTCGCGCAGGCGCTGGAACATGGTGTGTCCAGGGAGATAGGCGCACCAGTGTAGGCGCGCTAGTTCGAGCCTGACGGGGCTGCGGTCTTGCTCATCTGGCGGGCGATTCCCCGCAGGATGTGGACCTCCTCGTGGGTCAGCCCGGCGCGGTTGAAAAGCTGGTTGAGCCGCGGCATCAGCTTCTTGGGTGCGGCGGGGTCGAGGTAGCCGATGTCAGTCAGTGCGCTCTGCAGATGCTCCAGCAATCCCTGCACGGCCTGGGCGTCGGCCCGATCGGGGTCGGGTGTGCGGCTCTGTACGCCGAAGCCGCCCAATGCCTGGCGCAGGTCATAGGCGAGCAATTGCACGGCCTGCGCCAGGTTCAGCGAGCCGTAGCCGGGGTGCGTGGGAATGCTCAGCACCGCGTGGCAGCGATAGACGTCGTCATTGGCCATGCCATAGCGCTCGGAGCCGAACACCAAGGCCAGGCGCGGCGCCGCTGCCTGCGCAGCCAGTTCGGCGAACAGCCTGCGCGGCTCGTGGGTGGGGGGGCCAAAGTCGCGCGGCGTCATCGCGGTGGCGCAGGCGAAGTCCACGCCATCCAGCGCGTCGGCCAGGGTGGGCACGACGCGCGCCCGGGCCAGGACGTCGGCCGCGCCGCTGGCCATCGCCACGGCCTCCTCGTGGCAGAGCACATCGGCAAAGCGTGGGGCCACCAGCACCAGGTCGCCAAAACCCATCACCTTCATCGCCCGGGCCGTGGCACCGACATTGCCGGCATGGCTGGTGTTGATGAGGATGAAGCGTGTGGATTCCACGGGTTTGTACGGGGGCTGCGGCTAGAATGGAGGATTATCCGGCTGCCTCGTGCCCTCTACGGCCACGGCTTCCGTCGCTCTTTCCATCCGCCAGCCCCTTCCATTTTTGCGAGTGCCCGCATGTTGCAGACGTCCCTCCATCCCATGCTCAATGTCGCCATCAAGGCGGCGCGCGCGGCCGGCGCCCTGATCAACCGCGCCTCGCTGGACCTGGAGGCGCTGCGGATCAACACCAAGAGCCCGAACGACTTCGTGACCGAGGTCGATCATGCGGCGGAAGGGGTCATCATCGAGACGCTGCTCGGCGCCTACCCCGACCACGGCATCCTGGCCGAAGAGTCGGGCCGCACCCACGGCGCCAAGCACTCCGAATACGTCTGGATCATCGATCCGCTGGATGGCACCACCAACTTCATCCACGGCCTGCCGGTCTACTGCGTGTCGATCGCGCTGGCCCATCGCGGCGTGGTGCAGCAGGCCGTCGTCTACGACCCGACCCGCAACGACCTCTTCTACGCCACCAAGGGCCGCGGCGCCTTCCTGAACGATCGCCGCCTGCGCGTGTCCCGCCGCACCCGGATGAGCGATGCTCTTATCGGCACCGGCTTCCCGTTCCGCCGCGGCGACAATTTCAAGCGCTACGTGAAGATGTTCGAGGAAGTCATGCAGCAGTGCGCCGGCCTGCGCCGGCCGGGCGCCGCGGCGCTGGACCTCTGCTACGTGGCAGCGGGCTACTACGACGCCTTCTTCGAAACCGGGCTGCAGCCCTGGGATGTGGCCGCGGGCTCGCTGATCGTGTCGGAGGCCGGTGGCCTGATCGGCAACTTCACCGGCGAGGCCGACTTCCTGCACCAGCGTGAGGTGGTGGCCGGCAACCCCAAGATCTACGCCCAGCTCGTCAGCATCCTGTCGCCCTACACCCGGGTCATCAAGGACGACGAAGCCATCGCGGCGCCGCCGGCCGCCGCGGCCGAAGTCACCGCCCCGGCCGCGGCCGCCGAGGCGCCGAGAAAGCGCGCCCCCGTGCGCATCCGCAAAGACGACGCCGGCGAGGACGCCCCCGTCTGACCCCAGCGCCCAGCCGACGAAGCCCTCCTCGCGAGGGCTTCGTCGTCTTTGCCCGTGACAAAGTTGACGCCCGGATCGACTACGGGATAACCCGATGTTTTCCGCGTGACTTGTGCACGGGCCGCCCCCTTATCCCCGGGGGGGCGCTCCGACAGAATCCGTTTTGCCACGCGGTCACGAGCCGCAGACGCACCGATCAACCCCATCGAAAGACCCACGCCATGTTCGTTCGTTCCGCCCTCGCCCTCGCCCTGCTTGCCGCTGCTTCCCTGGCCCATGCTGACGCCAAGGTCCTGAAGAAGGTCGCTCCGGAGTACCCCGCCGAGGCCGCGCGCAAGAACATCACCACTGGCAGCGTCCGCGCCAAGATCGCGATCGCTGGCGACGGCAAGGTGTCCAACGTGGAAGTCGTCGAAGCCGAACCCAAGCGCATCTTCGACCGCGCGGCCGTCGATGCCCTGAGCCAGTGGAAGTTTGAAGGCACCGGCGCCGCCCAGACGCACGAAGTCAAGCTGGTCTTCAAGTCGGAAGACTGAACGAGGATCGAGGCCGGTCCCGCTGGACGGGCCGATGCCTCGTCAGCGACAAGCGGCACACCAGCCGTTTGGCATGACGCAAGAACAAGGCCCGCGATGCGGGCCTTGTTCTTTGGCGGCGCCAGATAATGCGCGCCCCGATGAACGCCGACACCAAAACCGACCTCGCCGCCCACACGCCGATGATGGCCCAGCATGGGCGCATCGTCCGATAACCCGCATGGACGCTGGTTTTTCCTCATCGGTGAACCAATTTGGCTCCGACTTGGCGGAGGTCTTTGGCCCCAAGCCACCTGTTTGGCGGCAAAGAGGCCGTTCTGGACACCGCAAGAACTCCGCCAATCGCCCTCGTGGCTGGATTGTCCGCAACACTTGGCGGAACAGTCCTCGCCGGCTTCGTGAGTCAGGCTGCGAGAGCCCCTGGTCCACCCTTAGCAGCCCCAGGCCCCTGACCCATGGCTGATGCCAGCCGCCGCGGCAGACTCTCTCGGTGACCTCGGCGAGGTCGGAAGTCGGCCTGGTCCGCCGTTGGCGCTCGTGCCGCGTGTGATTGCAAGCCTTGCAAGGAGAAGTCCGCCCTGCTTGCGCAACAGGCGGACCAGAAACCATCGTTGCGGAAGGCCCCGCTCAGGGAGAAAAAGCAGGCAGCCGATGCACGTGGCGAACTATGTGGCGCTGCCAACACCATGCAATCGGCAAGCCTTGAGCAAGGTGGCCCGGGGCATCACGCTGTCACTGTCATAGCAATGAGGCCATCGCTGCGGGCGGCGACCCATGCGTAGCGTCATCGAACCACCTTCTGGCCTGACTTGACCTCATACTCCGTTGGCATGCTGACGATCCACAGCCGGCGGTTTTGCTCAGGCGGTGGACTAGATAGGTCGTAGCCCATATAGCGCACCAGCGCCGCAAAAACGCCTCCGCCTTGACCTTCCCAAATTCCTTTGTAATCCAAGCCCGGTGGGAAAAGCAGTTCAGGAGGATTGGGGCCGTTGGTGCGGTTCTTTCCGGTGTCCGGCCGTTTGACAGGGTAGTTGACGGAATAGGTTGTCGCCCATGCCACCAGCTGGAGGTTCGAATTGAACCTTGTGGCCATCTGTGGCGTCAGCTGGCTCGGGCAAAAGGTCTCCTCTGGGATCTGCCTCGATGTCTTCGCGTCTGACCAAACCACCGCTGATATGCGCATGCAGGCATTGCCGGGAACCCGGGTGCCCCAAGTGGCCACCATGTTGGAGAATGAATCGCACCGGCATTCGTGGAGGCCAGTTGGTGTGAGTCAGGCCTCAGCGGCCTGACGTTCGGCGAGTTGCCGGTAGTAGTTTGCCTCGGCCTCGGC
>RXJV01000098.1 GCA_003963075.1 Burkholderiales bacterium | reverse complement strand
CCCCAGGAAAGCCAGCGACCAGAGCGCCAGGATCGTCTGGACCTGGGAGAGCGACGCCTTCGGCAGCACACCGCCCAACGAAGACCCGAGCAGTACCGGCACCAAGACCACGATCAACCTGCGCCTGCCGGGGCAGTACTTCGACGCCGAGAGCGGGCTGTACTACAACGGCAACCGTTACTATGACCCGCGGGTGGGGCGGTACACGCAGCCAGATCCGCTGGGCTTGGTGGCGGGCATTGATCCGTATGCTTACGTACTGGGCAATCCTGTCAGCTACACGGATGCGGATGGTCGACAGGTAGTCATCGTTGTCCCTGGCAGGAAGAGCGGACGCTTTGACCCAGACTTCCCTCCTGGTGTCGGTCCAAATAGCGAATCGAACTCAAGTTCGACCTCAACGACACGAACGGCCGAAGAGGAGCGCAAGAAGACTTATCAGACTTATACGCGCTACAACCCCAAGACAGGCAAGTGCTATAGCGGCCGGACCTCAGGCTACGATGACCCGAACACAAACATTAAAAATAGAGCAATGGGTCAACCACTGTTGAACGCTGAAGGATTCCTGCCGCCAGTGCTCGATCGCTCCTCGGATAACTATTCCGCTATTCGAGGCAGAGAGCAGAAGTTGATTGAAGTCAACGGAGGCGCTCAAAGTTCTGGAGGGAGTTCAAGAAATATGATTAACGGCATCAGCACTTGGAATCCGCGGCGTCCGTTTTACTTGAACGATGCATTGGTAGAATTTGGAGAAGCAATTCCCTCAGGAAACTGCACGTGTCAGTAAACGAAATGTCAACAATGTCAGAAGAAGATTTTGAGGGTTTGAAGAAGTTCCTGGGCTTCTTTTACGAATGGTTTGAAGCCAAACCGCATCACCCTCCGGAAATTCATCCTCTCGTCGTACTGGCAGAGTTGGAAAGAAAATCCCCCTCGAAGGCAAGACGTGGTCTTGGAATGGCAGTCAACGACTGTGTCGAAGTGTCCAGTCATTGGAGTCCAGAACTGGTTTCGGAAGCTGATAAGAGGTTGTTGTTTAATGGTGCGCCATCGCTGTCTCAGGTCAGGGCGAAATATTCAAAAAATTATCTTCAGGTGCTCAAGAGAGGGAATATTAAGTCCCTCAATGAGTATTATTTGGTGAAGGGGATACTGGAGGGCGGCGGCATTGAACCTGGCGCAAGCGAGGCCGAAAAACTAGCCACCTTGCTCGTAGACTATGAGAGCCGCCTTCCTTCTGGGTCGAAAAGGTAAGAGGCCGTGTCCGGGCTGGCCGCCAGGCGTTGCTGCCGGCAGGGATTTGAGACATCTCGCCGACGAAGTCGTAAGCCAACTAAAGCGAGCGGCTTGGCCGCACGCATCCTGAAACTTGTCCCACTCCCGCTGGCTCACGATGATGCCGGCGGAACCGTCGGACATGGCTCAGACCGTAATCGGCACCAACATCCGAGGCCTGAAGCCCGCCGGCCGCTTGCGCACGTGCCAGCCATTGAGCTGGAAGATCCGGCGCACCGTGTTCTTGTTGAACCCCTGCAGATGCGCCACCGTCCGGTAGCCAAACCAGGGTTCTCTTCGATCATGGCCTTGATAGGCGTGACAAAGCGCTCCTGCAGCGGCGAGGCCGCCTTCACGGGGCCGTAGTACAAGGTGCGCAGCGGCAACTCGAATTTCCCAAATCGCTCAGGTGAATATTGCCGCGCCTCTTTTGATTGTCCCTCCTCCGGCAGCCCATGCGGGCAGCCGCACAAGCCGGGGCTCACTCCCCGTCGCCGCCGCCCAATAACCTTGCCAAGGACCAGAAAGGCGCTGCATAACTGTGCTGTCGCAGTGCGCTAGTTGTCTTGCCCATGGCAGCCAGCAGCTTGTATATGAGTCCGCCGGTACTTCTCGCGCAGATAAGCGCCACCGGCAAGGTGAGACCCAGTTATGGCTCTGCCGTTCTCGCAAAGTTATGGATCGAGGCGCAGGCCGTTTCGGCCGTCCCCCTCTTGCTTTTTGCCCGTTCCAGCGCCGGCAGGCCCTTCAGCAGCCACTGCCTGCCGGCGTGCCGGTGCCGCTCAACGGAACTGGTAGCTCGCGCTGAGGTAGAAGGTGCGGCCTCGCGGGTCGGTGTAGGTCGGGTCGTAGGTCGACAGGAAGTACTGGTCCTGGTTCGAGAACGGCGGCTGGGTGTTGAGCAGGTTCTGGATGCCGCCGCGAACGCGGAATGCCTTGTTGACCTTCCAGGACGCGCTCAGGTCCCACAGGCTGTAGGCGGCCACCATGCGGTCGTCCAGCTTCTTGTTGGTGCGCGGGTTCCACAGCGTGCTCTGGTCGGCATAGCTGGAGTAGTAGGTGTTGCCCAGCGTCACGCCGAAGGCACCCAGGTCCCAGTCGATGCTGGCGCGGTGGCGCCAGCGCTGGATGACCTGGTCGTTCAGGAAGCGGCCGACGTTGCTGACGTAGTCGTCACCGGCGCCGAACTGCCGCTTGTACTCAAAGACATAGGTGCCGCTGAAGCTGGCGCTGAAGCGGCCGTACTCGCTGCTGTCGCCGCGCCAGTTGGCCTCGACGTCGATGCCGGAGGTCTTCAGGCCGCCCTGGTTCTCCTTGCGCAGGTCGATGTTGGTGATGAACCCGTCGGCATCGTCGGTGATCAGCCGCGCGTATTTGGCCTGGTTGTTGATGATGGTCTGGATGCCGATATCGCTGATCACATCGGTCTTGCGGATGGCCCAGTAGTCCAGGCTCATGCTGAGCTGCTTGACCGGCTCCAGCACCACGCCGAAGGAGGCCTGCTTGGACTTCTCGGGCTTCAGGTTGGGGTTGCTGTAGCGCGTGACGGGCGGCTGGCCCGAGCAGTCCGTCGGCGAGTTTCCGGCCGCAACGCAGACGGGATCGGTCGGCGACGCCGATGCCGATCCGTAGCTGATCGGCCGGTAGAGCTCGCTGATGGTCGGCGCGCGAAATCCGGTGCCGGCCGAGCCGCGCAGCAGGAACTGCTTGTTCGGCTGCCAGCGGATGCCGAGCTTGGGATTGGTCGTGCTGCCGACGCCGCTGTAGTTGTCATAGCGCAGCGCCAGCTGGGCTTCGAGCTCCTTGGTCACCGGCACGTTCAGTTCACCATAGGCGCTGCTGATGTTGCGGCTGTTGCTGGTGGCCACGACGCGATCGCGCGTCGGGTCGCCGGTGAACACACCGCTCGCATCCGTCGAGGTGCCACGGTCGCCGGCGATCAGGTTGCTGTTGATCAGGTCGGACGGCGTGAAGGAGGTCGATTCGCGGCGGCGCTCCAGGCCGAAGGCGGCGCCCAACGGCCCGGCGGGCAGCTCCATCAATGTGCCGCTGGCCTTGACGTCGAAGGTCGTGGTCACCCCCCTGGCCTTGCGGGCATCGTCCACCACACGGGCATCGGCCCAGACGGCCTGGCCCGCGCTGCCCGAGGGACCGAAGGGATTGATGGCGCCGCTGAGCACGCCGGCCACCATCTTGTCGTAGCGGAAGTAGCCGCCGGTGTAGCGGTCGTTGGTGGTGTTGACGGCGCGGTTGACAGCGGCGCTGTAGTCCCAGTCACCGCGCGTCGTGCTCACGCCCAGAACGATGCGCTCGGCCCGGCTGGTGACTTCATTGGTGCGGTTGCCGGCCTCCGATGCACGCAGGCGCAGTGTGGTGAGCTGGCTGTCGGGCAGCGGGATCTTGGTGCTGAGGTTCTTGTTGAGGATGCCGAAGGGCACATCGAAGACCTGCACCGGCACGCCGCTGTTGACGTAGTTGGTCGTGGCGCGGGCCTCCAGCAGTTCGCCGAACAGCTCGGTGTCGGCCGCCAGCTTGACGACGCCGCGGGTCAGGAAGGAGAGCTTCTTGGCCTCGGGGTAGATCTGCGTGTCCTGCATGTAGTCGTAGCTGCAGGCCTGGGGCAGGTTGAAGGGCGCGAAGATGGTGTTGGGCGGGTTGCAGCCAGGCGCCGACGGGTTGAAGGTGCGCTGGGTCACGTCCTGGCCGTTGATCTTGTAGCCGCCGGCCTTGAGCGCGGCGAGCTGGTTGCGCCGCGAGCTGGAGCTGCCCTGCAGGCGGATGTTGGCCGGGTAGGTGCGCGAGGACAGATAGAGCGACAGATCGTTGTCGGCCAGGGGGCGCGAACGGATGAAGTCACGATCCTGTGCGCTCAGCGAACCGAGCTTTTGCGCATCGATGACCGCGAAGACGTTGTAGCCGTCCTTGTTGACATCGCCCACGCCACCGCCGATCGAGACGCTGGTCTTGTCGGCGCCGCCTTCCTGGGTGCGCGCCGTGTAGAGGTTGACGTCCGCGCCGCGGTAATCCTTTCGGGTGATGAAGTTGATGACGCCGCCGATGGCATCGGTGCCGTAGATCGCGGAGGCACCGTCCTTCAGGATTTCCACGCGCTCGATGGCACCGGCCGGGATGTTGTTCAGGTCGACGCCCGAGCTGTCGCCAGGCGAGGCGAAATTGGCCATGCGCCGGCCGTTGAGCAGCACCAGCGTGGACGACACGCCGATGCCGCGCAGGTTGGCGCCGTTGAAGCCGCGCTGGCCACCCTGGTTGTCGGTGATGCTGGCACCGTCGGTCAGGCCCGCGGCATTGCCGCTGATGTTTTTCATCAGCTCGGCAGCGGTGGTCACGCCGGTCTTGGCGATGTCCTCGCGCTTGATGGTCTGCACCGGCAGGGCCGTCTCGCCATCGATGCGCTTGATGCTGGAGCCGGTGATCTCCACGCGTTCGAGCTTCTGTTCCTGGGCGTGCGCGGCCAGGGCGGTGACGGTGAGCAGCGCGGCGTGGGCCAGTGCGTGCAGGGAAGGCAGGCGAGCTGAAGTCATGAGGGCCTCGGGTTGAACAGATGGGTCTGCGGATGCCATTCAGGTTAGGGAGGCCGCTTGCGCATTGCCTATGGGGTTTCGGCGCAGCGGTCGCTTGGGCGCAAATGCGCGTCGCTTCTTCGCAAGCAGGCGGCGCAGCGCCGCCACAGGGCTTGCAACCAAGCGACATGCAATTGCGTCGGCGGTGCATGACGCACCGTTGCAGGGCCGAACCCGCTGGGCGGGCGGCGCGAGCGCTGCGAACATGGCCCTCATGCGCTTCCTGTTCCGACTCCTTGGCCTGCTGCTGTGCGCCGCTGCATCGGCCCATGCGGGCACCGCCATCGTCATCGGCGGGGCCCTGAAGAGCGACAACGACGCCGTCTGGCAGCGTGTCGTCACCGAGGCCGGCGGCAACGGCGCCTACATCGCCGTGTTCGCCACCGCGGCCGGCAACCCGGAGCGCAGCGGCGCGCAGATCGTGGCGGCGCTGGCCCGGCGTGGCGCGGTTGCGGAGCTGGTCCCGGTCGCACCGCGGCTGCGCGATGTCGACCTCGCGACCCAACTGGCCGACCCGGTGCTGATCGCCAAGGTCGCTGCGGCGCGCGGCGTGTTCTTCTCCGGCGGCGCCCAGGCATTGATCGTCGACACCCTGCAGCCCGGCGGCGAACCCTCCGAGATGCTGAAGGCGATCCGCCAGGTGTTCGACCGGGGCGGCGTCATCGCGGGCACCAGCGCCGGCGCGGCCATCATGAGCCGCATGATGTTTCGCGACCCGCCGGACAACCTGCAGATCCTGAAGGGCCAATGGCGCGAACGGCGCGACTTCGACCGGGGCCTGGGCTTCGTCGGCCCCGAGCTGTTCGTCGACCAGCATTTCCTGCGCCGGGGCCGCATCGGCCGCATGCTGCCGGCCATGCGCGCCCTCGGCTACCGGGTGGGCATCGGCGTGGAGGAGAACTCGGCCATCGTCGTCAAGGGCGACGAGATCGAGGTCATCGGCGCGCGTGGCGCGCTGCTGGTGGAGCTCGGCGACGCGAGCAGCGACGAGCGCCTGCCCTATTTCAACCTGCGCGGCGCCCAGCTGAGCTATCTGGACCGCGGCGACCGGCACCAGCTGAAGACCGGCGTCAGCACCCCGGCGCCGCACAAGCTGCGCGAGCCCCGCATCGACCCGGCCGCGCCCGACTTCAAGCCCTTTCTGCGCACGAGTGACTACTTCCTCGACATGCTGGGCGACAACACCCTGGTGACCGCCATGGTCCAGTTGCTCGACGGCACCGAGCCCGAGGTGCGCGGCCTGGCCTTCCGCGCCCGGCCCCGGCCCGACGACCTGGCGCCCGATGTCGGCTTCGAGTTCCGGCTGTATCGCGGGCCCGGCCTGGTGGGTTGGTTCAGCAGCGCGCTGGGCAGCGACGACTACACCGTGCTCAAGGCCCGGCTGGACGTGGTGCCGGTGCGCATGGCCACCCCCCTGTTCACGCCGATCCCGGCGCACTGACCCCTCGAGGCTGCACCGCTCCATCCCCATGCGAACCCAGATCCACGAACTGCCCGGCGCCAGCGCCGGCACGACACGCCGGCTGCGCAGCCTTCACTTCGGCCGCGGCGCATCGGGCCGCAAGGCCTATCTGCAGGCCTCCCTGCATGCCGACGAGGTCCCGCCCATGCTCGTCGCCCAGGCGCTGAGCGAGAGGCTGCAACTGCTGGACGCTGCTGGCGCCATCGACGGCGAGATCGTGCTGGTGCCGATGGCCAACCCCATCGGCCTGGCCCAGGACCTGCAAGGCGCGGCCTGCGGTCGCTTCGACCTGGCCACCGGCACCAATTTCAACCGGCATTTCAAGCACCTGACGGCCGCCCTGGTCCCGATCATCGAGCCGCAGCTCGGCGACGACGCCGAGGCCAATGCGCGCGTCATCCGCACGGCCTGCGCCGGCCTGCTGGAGGCCTGGCAGCCGGCCAGCGAAACCGAGGCCCTCAAGCGCCTGCTGCAGCGGCTGGCGATGGACGCCGAGCTCGTGCTGGACCTGCACTGCGACAACCAGGCGGTGCTTCATCTCTACACCGGCACGCCCCAGGTGGCGGCCTTCGCGCCGCTGGCCGGCTACCTCGGCGCCCAGGCCCTGCTGTTCGCCGACGTGTCGGGCGACGAACCCTTTGACGAGTCGGTCTCGCGCATCTGGTGGGAGCTGGCCGCGCATTTCCAGGGCCGCTTCCCGATCGACCCGCTGGGCTGCCTGGCAGCCACCGTGGAACTGCGCGGCGAGACCGAGGTCTCGCACGACCTCGCCGAGCATGATGCGGACGCGCTGGTCGCCTTCCTGCAGCACGCCGGGCATGTCGCCGGCACGCCGCCGGCGCTGCCGCGGCCCTGTGCCGCAACGCCGCTCGAAGGCGTCGAGCCGGTCACAGCCACCAGCCAGGGCATCGTCGTTTTCAGCAAGGCCCCGGGTGACTGGGTCGACGCCGGTGAACTCGTCGCGGAACTGATCGACCCGCTCACCGACGCCCGCACGCCGCTGCACGCCCAGGTCAGCGGCCGCTGTTTTGCACGCAGCGCCCGCCGCTACGCCACGCGGGGCATGCGCCTGATGAAAATCGCGGGTCCGACGGCCTTCCGCAGCGGCAAACTGCTGTCCCTATGACCCTCAAGCTGCCCAACACCTTCGTCCTGCTGTTCGGCCTGCTCGCGCTGATCGCGCTGGCCACCTGGGTCGTGCCCGGTGGCCAGTTCGACACCGAGCTCGTCAACGGCAAAAAGCTCATCATCGCCGGCAGCTTCCACGCCGCCGAGTCCTGCCCGCAAGGGCTGGCGGCCTTTCTGACCGCGCCGATCAAGGGCTTCGTCGAGGCCGGGCTGATCATCGGTTTCGTGCTGATCGTCGGTGGCGCCTTCGCGGTGCTGCAAAAGACCGAGGCCATCGACGCGATGATCAAGGCCGTGGCCCGCGCGCACAGCCGCTCGGCCCTGGTGCGAGCCGCCGTCATCCCGGGCTTCGTCACGCTGTTCTCGCTCGGCGGCGCCAGCTTCGGCATGGCCGAGGAAGCGATTCCCTTCGTGCTGATCTTCATCCCGCTAGCACTGGCGCTGCGGCTGGATTCGCTGACCGGCGTGGCGATTCCGTTCGTTGGCTCGCAGGTGGGTTTTGCGACCGCCTTCCTGAACCCCTTCAATGTCGGCGTGGCCCAGGGCATCGCCGGCGTGCCGCTGTTCTCCGGTATTGGCTACCGTGCCGTCTGCTGGGCCATCGCGACCGGCCTGACCATCGCCTTCCTGATGTGGTGGGCCGCGCGCATCCGGCGCGACCCGACGCTCAGCCCCAGCTATGCGATGGACCAGGAGCGCCGCCGTACGCTCGACCTTGCGAGCTTCGAACAGTTCGCCGGCATGACGGGCCGCCAGCGCCTGGTGCTGTGGGCCTTCGTCGCGACGCTGGCGGGCATGATCGTCGGCGTCGTGAAGTGGGGCTGGTACATCGAAGAGATCGCCGCCCTCTTCCTCGTGATGGCCGTCGCGGTGGGCCTGATCGCGCGGCTGTCGGCCGACGACATCGTCGCGGCCTTCCTGCAGGGCGCGCGTGATCTCGTCGGCACGGCCCTGGTTATTGCGCTGGCCAAGGCCACCGTCATCCTGATGCGCGACGGCCAGATCATCGACACCATGCTGCATGCGCTGGCGCCGTTGGTGGGTTCGGACAGCCCCGTGTTCGCGGCGCAGAAGATGTTCCTGATCCAGTCGGTCATCAACTTCTTCATCCACTCCGGCACCGGCCAGGCGGCCCTGACCATGCCCATCATGGCGCCGCTGGCCGACCTGGTCGGCATCACCCGCCAGACCGCCGTGCTGGCCTTCCAGTTCGGCGAGCTGACCACCGCCATCATCCCAACCTCGGGCATCACCGTCGGCGTGCTGGCGCTGTCCGGCCTGCCCTATGGCACCTGGGTGCGCTGGATGCTGCCGCTGCAGGCGGCCTACCTCGTCATGGCCCTGGCGCTGCTGGCCGTGCCGGCGCTGACGCAATGGCCCTGAGCGCCGCCACGCACGCATGAGCCCGGCTCCGCTGCGCCGTGTCGGCCTGGTGCTGCAGCCCGGCTTCTCGGCGCTGTCGCTCGCCGGCATCCTCGACAGCCTGACGGCGGTGAACGCGCTGCAGGCCGATGCCGTCTACCGCGGCGAGCCCCTGTCCGACGCCGGCGGCACGGTGATGTCCTCGGCCGGGCTGCGAGTGCTGACCGAGCCGTGGTCGCTGCCGGCCGAATGGCATGCGGTGCTTGTCCTTGCGGCCGATGCGGCTCCGGCCGACCCGCTGTTCGGCGACCAGCTCCGGGCCTGGGCCGGCGCCGGCACCATCCTTGGCGGCGTCGAAGCGGGTGCCGCAGCCCTCGCCGAGGCCGGGCTGCTCGACGGCCAGCGCGCCTGTGCCGACTGGACCCTGCTCGACAGCCTGGCCGACAGCCATCCGGCCGTGGCCTGGGCGGCCGGCCTGTGGGAAATCGCCCCCGATGGCAGCCGGCTCAGCTGTGCGGCCAGTACCGCCAGCCTGGACCTGTGCTGCGCCTGGCTGGCCAGCCTGCACGGCGAGCGCGTCGGCCAGGAGCTGGTGCATGCCCTGGGCCTGCGCGGCCTGCGTCCGCGCGACGAGCGCCAGCGCGCCGGCTACAGCGAGCAGCGTGGCGCCGGCAGCGCCAAGCTGGCCGAGGCGCTCACGCTGATGGAGGCCAACCTCGCCGAGCCGCTGCCCACCGAGGAAGTGGCGCGCCTGGTCGGCGTGTCGCGGCGCCAGCTCGAGCGCCTGTTCAAGCAGCATCTCGACACCCTGCCCTCGCGCCACTACCTGGAGCTGAGGCTGGCGCGCGCACAACGCCTGCTGCAGCAGAGCAGCCAGTCCATCCTGCAGATCGGCCTGTCCTGCGGCTTCTCGTCGGGGCCGCATTTCTCCAACGCCTACAAGGCCCACTTCGGCCACACGCCGCGCGACGAGCGCAGCCGCCGCGCGCTTGCCTGGCGCGCCGGCGGCCCCACGGGAGACCTTCCATGAACCACCTGCTGCTGCGCCCGGTGGCGGCGGCCGACCTCGCCGACCTGCAGCGCATGGCCGCGGCCAGTGCCGACGGCATCAGCTCCCTGCCCAACGACGAGACCAAGCTGCGCCGGCGCATCGAGGCCTCGCTGCAGTCCTTCGCCAGCGCGGACGATGCGAGCGGTGAAGAGACCTATCTATTCGTGCTGGAGGACCAGGCCGCCGACGCGGGCCGCGGCCGCCTGGTCGGCTGCTCGGGCATTGCCGCGAGCGCGGGCTTCTTCGACCGCTTCTACAGCTACCGCAACGAGTTCGTCGTGCACGCCAGCGCGGCACTGGGCGTATCGCAGCGCATGCACACCCTGCACCTGTGCCACGACCTGACCGGCGCCACGCTGCTGACCTCCTTCTACCTGGACCCCGACTATGAACAAGGGCCCGCGGCCCAGTTGCTGAGCCGCGCGCGGCTGCTCTTCATCCGCGCCCATGCCGAACGCTTCTCGGCCCGCATCGCGGCCGAGAGCCCCGGCGTGACCGACGACGCGGGCCAGAGCCCGTTCTGGGATGCCGTGGGCCGGCGCTTCTTCGGCATGGACTACCCGGAGGCCGAGGCCGTCATCGGCGGGCGCAGCCGCGCCTGCATCGCCGAGCTGATGCCGCCGTCGCCGGTCTATGTCGCGCTGCTGCCCGAGGCGGCCCAATGGGCCATCGGCCAGCTGCACCCGGTCGGCGAGCTGCCGTTCTCCATCCTGCAGGACGAGGGCTTCGACGCCGACACCTACATCGACATCTTCGACGGCGGCCCGACCGTTCAGGCGCCGCTGGCCTCGCTGCGCAGCGTGCGACTGGCGCGCGAGGTGCAGGTGCACGCCGAGGCCGGCGGCCCGCGCCACTGGCAGCTGCTGGTGCGGCCGACGCGCGCGAACTTCGCCGCAGTGCTGGCCGAGGCCGGCGAGCGCATCACGCCGGCCGACGCCCCAGCGCTGGACGCGCGTGTCGGCGAACGGCTGCTGGCCACGCCGCTGCAAGCGCAGGAGCAGGCATGAACGAGATCCAGATCGCCATCGAACCCGGCGGAAAGCGGCTCGCCCTCGCGGATGGCTCCGCCTCGCTGCTGCTCGTGCCGCGCCTGGGCCTGACGCTGCCGCGCTACCACTTCCACATCGGCCGGGTCGTGCATGCCGCGCAGGAGCTGGGCCTGTTCCGCGTGCAGACCACGCTGCTGCTCGGCAATGACCACACCGGCCAGTCCGAACTGGCCGAGCTGCAGTTCGCCCCCGGCCTCGCCGAGGCCGGACAGACCGCCGCCCTGCTGCGCCTCATCGGCGCGGCGCGCGACCTGATGCAGCGGCGCCCGCAGGACTTTGGCGACTGGCTGGTGGCCGAACTGCCGGGCTGGCGTGATGCGGACGGCCGCTCGCCGCTCTGGCAGGCTTTGGGCTCGCGCTTCTACGCCGGCGACCCGGCGCTGGCGCAGGCGCAGCACGGCCCCGCCTGGCGCAGCCATCTCGCGGCCCTGCTGCCGCGGCAGACCATCTACCTGTCCTTCCTCGGCGAGGCCGCCGAGGCCAGGCTCGCCCAGCCGGCCGACACTGCCCTGCCGGCCCTGGCCGCTCTGCGCAGGGCGGGCTTTCAGCCGGCGACGCATGCGCGTATCGACGATGGCGGGCCGGTGCTGGCATGGCGCTTCACGGCGCCTGACGCCAAGTAATCCCGCTACAGCCTTGCCCGGCGGTCGCGCCGACGACCTGCAGGATGCGGCCGGCGGGCGCGCGGCTAGAATGCGCGAGTCATTGGGGAGTAGCCGCGCCGAAGATCCTTCGGCGGCTCGCGTCAACACACTTGGCCGACAGGCCATGGCGCGCGCGGTACACGACTTGGCAAGACCTTTGACCATGTGCCTCCGGTTCAGCCGGGGAGGCGCGTGGTCAATCGTCTTCATCCGGCCGAGGAATCCGCAGCAACATGGAAGCACTCCTGATGTCCACCGGCGTGGTGGCCCTGGCCGAGATCGGCGACAAGACCCAACTGCTGGCCTTCGTGCTGGCCGCCCGTTTCAAGCGGCCCGTCCCCATCATCTTGGGCATCCTGGCCGCGACCCTCGTCAACCACGGCGCGGCCGGCGCCCTGGGCGCCTGGATCACCGCCGTGCTGAGCCCCGAGGTGCTGCGCTGGACGGTTGGGCTGTCCTTCCTCGGCATGGCGGTCTGGACGCTCATTCCCGATCAGCTGGATGACGAGGACGCCCGCCTGAGCGGCCGCCTCGGCGTGTTCGGCACCACGGCGGTCGCGTTTTTCCTGGCCGAGATGGGCGACAAGACCCAGATTGCCACCGTCGCGATGGCCGCCCACTACCCGCAGCCGCTGTGGGTGGTGGCCGGCACGACGCTGGGCATGCTGATCGCCGACGTGCCGGCCGTTTTCGTCGGCGACCGGTTTGCCAAGCGCATCCCGATGCGACTGGTCCACGGCATCGCCGCGGCGATGTTTGCGATCCTCGGCGCATTGACGCTGCTGAAGGTCGACAGCTGGCTGTGATGCCGGAGTCGCCGCAGGCGCCACCCGCATGAAAAAAGCCCGCCGAAGGCGGGCTTGCTGACAAGCGACGAAGCGCCTGCGATCTCAGCGGACCACGGCGAGCTGCTCGCGAGCACCGCCCTTGTACGTGAACAGCGTCAGCGCGCCGTTCTTGATGTCGCCCTTCTCGTCGAAGGTGATCGTGCCGGTCACGCCCTTGTAGCCCGAGGTCTTGGCCAGCACCGGCAGGTACTTTTCAGGCTCGGCGGAGCCGGCCTTGGCCATGGCCGCGGCCATCACGTTGACGGCGTCATACACGTAAGGCGCGTAGATCTGCACCTCGACGTTGAACTTGGCCTTGAACTTGGCCCGGAAGTCGTCCATCGACTTCTTGGCTTCGCCTTCGACGCCACCGGCTTCGGCGCAGACGACCTGGCCGTCACCCATGGTGCCAGCGGCCAGCTTGGGCAGTTCGCCGGTGCAGATGCCATCACCACCCATGAACTTGGCCTCGATGCCCAGCTGCTTCATCTGGCGCAGCATCGGACCCGCCACCGCGTCCATGCCGCCGAAGAAGACGACGTCGGGCTTCTTGCCCTTCAGGGAGGTCAGGATGGCGGTGAAGTCGGTGGCCTTGTCGTTGGTGAACTCGCGACCGATAACCTTGCCGCCCGCGCCCTTGACGCCCTTCTCGAACTCGTCGGCGACGCCCTGGCCGTAGGCCGTGCGGTCATCGATGACGGCGATGGACTTGCCCTTCAGCTGCGTGACCGAGTACTTGCCGAGCGTGCCGCCCAGGTGCACGTCGTCAGCAACAACGCGGAAGGTCGTCTTGTAGCCGTTGCGGGTGAACTTGGGGTTGGTGGCGGACGGCGAGATCTGCGGGATGCCGGCGTCGCTGTAGACCTTGGAGGCGGGGATGGAGGTGCCCGAGTTCAGGTGGCCGATGACGCCGTTGACCTTGGAGTCGACCAGCTTTTGCGCCGCCGCGGTGCCCTGCTTCGGATCGCCGGCGTCGTCTTCAGCCAGCAGTTCGAACTTGGCCTTCTTGCCGCCGATCATGACGCCCTTGGCGTTCAGCTCCTCGATGGCCAGGCGGGCGCCCAGCTCGTTGTCCTTGCCCAGGTGGGCAATGGCGCCGCTGGTCGGGCCGACGTGACCGATCTTGACGATCAGATCCTGAGACATGGCGACGCCGCTGAGCAGCGCAGCCACAGCACCCACCACCAGATTCAACTTGACTTGCATGGATCGACTCCAGTTTGAAAGAGAGAGGAACAGACAGACAACTGTTGAGTTTTCAACCAAATGAACATACCGCAAATCCGGGGGGCTCTCATTCGGGAAAGCGTGGACGCGATACGGTCAACCCGCTGCGGAGAAATGATCGAGGCGGGCGCCAGCCTGCTGGTAGAGGCGGTAGCGGGCCCGGCCCGCCCTCACCCGCCCGGCATCGGAACCCACCACTTCGAGAATGCGCTCAAACTCCAGCGCAGCCGACGGCATGTCTTCGCCGAGGTTCAGCAGCAGCGCCCGATGCGGCAGGCTGGCGGCATCACTGACCAGCAGCACCTCACCGGGCTCGGCCGTGGCGGCCGGGTTCCAGCGCCGGTGCGGGATGAATTCCTGCGCCTCAAAGCTCCACAGCAATTCGTCCAGTGCCGCGGCCTGGGCCGCTGGTACGCAGACGCCTAGCGGTTTGCCCGACGCGAGGGCGCGTCGCACCAGCCGGCAGGCAAAGCGCAGCGGATCGGCCGCATCGCTGTAGAAGCTGACTTGCAGGCCCACGCGGGCTTACTTCGCGTGGCTGAGGACGAAGTGGGTCAGCAGGCCGACCGGACGGCCGGTGGCCCCCTTGGCGGCACCGCCCTTCCAGGCCGTGCCGGCGATGTCGAGATGGCCCCAGCGGTACTTGCTGGCGAAGCGCTGCAGGAACTTGGCGGCCGTGATCGAGCCGCCGGCACGCCCGGCGATATTGGCCACGTCCGCGAAGTTGCTCTTCAGGCCCTCGGCATACTCGTCATCCAGCGGCAGGCGCCAGCAGGGGTCCAGCGCGGCCTCACCGGCCGCGCTCAGCGAGGCGGCGAGTTCGTCGTCGCTGGCATACATGCCGCTGCGCACGCCGCCGAGCGCGATCACGCAGGCCCCGGTCAGCGTCGCCACGTCGACGACGACGGCGGGCTTGAAGCGCTCGGCATAGGTCAGCGCGTCGCACAGGATCAGCCGGCCTTCGGCATCGGTATTCAGGATCTCGATGGTCTGGCCGGACATCGACGTGACCACATCGCCCGGCTTGACCGCGCGGCCGCTCGGCATGTTTTCGCAGGCGGCGACGATCATCACCAGGTTGAGCTTGGGCTTGAGTTCGGCCACCGCGCGCAGCGTGCCGATGACACCGGCCGCGCCACCCATGTCGAACTTCATCTCGTCCATCTCGGCGCCCGGCTTCAGCGAAATGCCGCCGGTGTCGAAGGTGATGCCCTTGCCGACCAGCACCACCGGCGCGACCGACTTGGCCGCACCGTCGTAGCGGGCCACGATGAAACGCGGCGGCTCCTCCGAACCCTGGGCCACGGCCAGGAAGCTGCCCATGCCGAGCTTCTCGATGGCCTTGCGGTCCAGCACCTCGACCTTCAGGCCATGGCGCTTGCCCAGCCCAAGCACGACATCGCCGAGATAACTGGGCGTCGCATAGTTCGCGGGCCGGTTGGCACATTCACGTGCAAGTTCGATGCCCGCAGCGATGGCCTCACCACGCGCCAGCCCCGCCTTGGCGGCCTTCGCGTCTGCCTTGCCGACCAGCAGGGCCAGCTTGGCCAGCTTCGGCGCTGCCGGCGCACTGGGCTTGGTGTGGCGGTACAGGTAGACGGCTTCCGAGGCCGCGAGTGCGGTCTGCTCGGCCAGGGCTTCGGTCAGCGCGGCGTCGAAACCCACGAAGGCCACGGCCGCGCTCGACACGCCGCGCGGTTTGATCTGGGCCAGAGCTGCCGCGAAGGCGGCACGCGCCGCCGCCAGCGTCAGCGCGCCGCTGGCCGCAAGCACGAGGCGTGGCGCCTTGACCCCTTCGGCCTGCGTCAGCGTCAGTGCCTGGCCGGCCTTCAGCGCGAAGTCACCCAGCTTGATCGCAGCTTCGGCATGCCGGGCAATGCGGCCATCCAGGCCCTTGGGCAGCGCGTCGCCGCCCAACACGACGACCAGTGCATCGACACCGACGCCGGCGAGCTCGTCGATAGCCGTGGTTTGAATCTTGAAGTCCATAATGACCAGAAACTTATAAAGCCCTGATGCTATTCGATTCATCGACGCGGTCCGAGTTGGCCAAGAGCTTCGGCGTCACGCTGGTGGTCGTCCTGACCATCGTGCTGACTTCGATGCTGATCCGCAACGTCGGCCAGGCCGCCGGCGGCAATGTTGCGCCCCAGGACGTTGTGCTGCTGATGGGCTATGCCACCCTGTCGTCGCTTGCGCCCATCCTCGCGCTGTCGCTGTTCGTCGCCGTCATCCTGACGCTCGGCCGCCTGTATCGGGAATCCGAAATGACCATCTGGTTCGCCAGTGGCATCCCGCTGTCGAGCTTCGTGAAGCCGGTGTTGGGGATGGCCTGGCCGGTGCTGCTCGCGGTCATCGTGCTGGAGCTCATCGTCTGGCCCTGGGGCAATCGCAACAGTGCCGAACTGCTGGACCAATACCAAAAGCGCGGCGACCTGTCGCGCGTGGCGCCCGGCCAGTTCCAGACCTCGCGCGATGGCAGCCGGGTCTTCTTCATCGAGCGCGGAGAGGACGACGCCGCAACGGGCCGCAATGTGTTCATCCTCGGGGTTCAGAACGACCGGGAATCGGTGACCACCTCGTCCCGCGGACGGCTGGAGATTGAAGGCGAGGACCGCTTCCTGGTGCTGGACCACGGGCAGCGCAATGAAACCCAGCTCAAGACCGGCGACAAGAGCCTCGCCCGGTTCGAGCAGTACCGGGTGCTGACCGACAGCCAGGCCGTGCCGAGCGACGGCCAGCTGCCGCCCAAGGCGATGCCGACCCTGGACCTGGTGCGCAGCCCCGGGGCCAAGAACCAGGGCGAACTGACCTGGCGCCTCGGCATGATCCTGGGCAGCATCAACATGGCCCTGCTCGGCATCGGCCTGTCGGCCAGCAGCCCGCGCCGTGCCAGCAACTGGAACCTGCTGTTTGCTCTGCTGAGCTTCGTCGTCTACTTCCAGCTCATCGTGCTGTCGCAGACCTGGGTGGCCAATGGCCAGGCCGGCATGCTGCGCGCGATGACCGCCCTGCACGGCAGCGCCCTGTTCCTCGCGCTGGCCGCGATCTGGCTGCGCGACAACGGCAATCGCTTCTGCCTGCGCCGCGCGCTGCGGGGAGCGCCGGCATGAAAACCGTCCGCAGTCTGCTCTACAAGGACATCGTCGGTTCGGTGGTGCTGGTCGCGCTGGCCTTTTTGTCGCTGTTCTTCTTCTTCGACTTCGTCGACGACCTTGAACGCATGGCGCGCATCGGAGCCGGCGCCGGCAAGGCCGCATTGCTGGCGGCCATGCGATTGCCGGGGCACTTCTACGAACTCTTCCCGATCGCCGTGCTGATCGGCGCCATCATCACGCTCGCCCGTCTGGCCCAGAGCAGCGAGTTCACCATCCTGCGCACCGGCGGCCTCGGGCCGACGCGGGCGCTGGGCTTGCTGGCCGGCCTGGCCGCCGTGTTCGCGGCGCTGACCTTCGTCGTCGGCGACTATGTCGCGCCGCAGTTCGAACGCCAGCGCGATGAACTGCGCGCCCGCTTCAACCATGACGCCAACCCGGCACGCCGCGGCGCCTGGCTCAAGGACCACCGGCACGTCGATGGCCAGGACCGCAACTACTCGGTCCGGGTCGGCCGGGTCGGTGGCGGCGGCGAGCTGGAGGACGTCCAGATCTACGAGTTCGACGCCGACGGCCGGCTGATCACCCGCACAGCGGCGGCGGCGGCCACTGTCGATGGCGAGGGCCTGTGGCGCTTGCGCGGCGTCAGGCGCACGGTCTGGAATGCAGGCGCAGCGACCGCCGGCGGCCCGGTCGGCGAGGTGGTCGTCAGTGAACAGACGCTCGACACGCTGGGCTGGCAGAGTTCTCTGCACGCCGGCGTGATCGCGGCCGCCGTGCTGCCGGCCTCGTCGATGTCCACGCTCGAGCTGATGCGCTACACCGAGCACCTGTCGGCGCAGGAGCAGTCGGCCCAGGCCTACAGCATCCAGTTCTGGCGCAAGGCCCTCTACCCACTGGCCTGCTTCGTGATGGTGGCGCTGGCCCTGCCCTTCGCCTATCTGCATGGCCGCTCGGGCGGCATCAGCCTCAAGGTGTTCGGCGGCATCATGCTGGGCATCAGCTTCGTGCTGCTGAACAATGTGGCTGGCGATCTGGGCCTGCTGAAGAACTGGACGCCCTGGGCCGTCGCCGCGGCGCCCAGCCTGATCTACCTCGGCCTGTCGATGGCCGCGTTCACCTGGCTGGTGAGGTTTCGCTGATGGACGGGCTGCTGCTGTTTGCGCATGGCGCCCGCGATCCAGCATGGGCACGCCCGTTTGAGACGATTGCCCGGGGCCTGGGCGCCGCACGGCCGGGCCTGCCGTTGGCCCTTGCCTACCTCGAGTTCATGACGCCCGACATCGAGCAGGCGGCGGCGCAGCTGGTGGCGGCCGGCTGCCGCCGGGTCCATGTGCTGCCCCTCTTCCTCGGCACCGGCGGCCATGTGCGCCGCGACCTGCCGGATCTGCTGCAGCGCCTGCGCGCCCAGCATGGCGACGGCGTCGAGTGGTTGCTGCACCCGCCACTGGGCGATCACGACGCCGTTCTCCAAGCGATCAGCCAGGCCTGCCTGGCCGTCCTCGAATGAACCTGCATCAATTCCGCTTTGTCCAGGAGGCCGCGCGCCGCAACCTCAACCTGACCGAAACGGCCAAGGCGCTGTTCACGTCACAGCCCGGGGTGTCCAAGGCCATCCTGGAACTCGAAGAGGAACTGGGCGTCGACATCTTCTCGCGCCACGGCAAGCGCCTGCGCCGCATCACCGAGCCCGGCCAGCAGGTGCTGGCCTGCATCGAGATCATCCTGCGCGAGGTGGGCAATCTGAAGCGCATCGGCGAGGAGTATTCGCGCCAGGACAGCGGCACCTTCTCGATCGCAACCACCCACACCCAGGCCCGCTACGTTCTGCCCGCGCCGGTCGCCCAGCTGCGCAAGAACCTGCCGCAGCTGCGCATCAGCCTGCACCAGGGCAGCCCCGATCAGGTCGCCAAGATGCTGCTGGACGAGAGCGCCGACCTGGGCCTGGCCACCGAATCGCTGGCCCAATATCCGGAGCTGGTCACCCTGCCCTGCTACGAATGGCAGCATGTGATGGTGGTGCCGCGCGAGCACCCGCTGGCGACGGCCGAGCGCATCAGCCTCGAAGCGCTGGCGGCCGAGCCGCTGGTGTCCTACCACCCCAGCTTCACCGGCCGCACCCGCATCGACAAGGCGTTCGCGGCCCGCCACCTGACACCCAATGTGGTGCTGGAGGCCATCGACTCCGACGTCATCAAGACCTATGTGCGGCTGGGCATGGGCGTCGGCATCGTCGCCGAGATGGCGATGCGCGAGGAACCCGTCGGCAGCGAACTGGTCGCGCGACCGCTGGGCACGCTGCTCGGCAGCAACGTCACGCGCATTGCGTTCAAGCGCGGCGCCTATCTGCGCAACTACGTCTATGCGTTCGCGTCCCTGCTGTCCGAGCGACTGAGCCGCAAGCTGATCGAGCGGGCGATGACCGGCGCGGCCGACGACTTCGACCTGTAGCGGGCGCGCTCAGTCGCCGCTGAAGCGCGAGTCGATCGGCAGCATCACGTCCACGCCGTCCCCGCGCAGCCCGGCCTCGTACAGGTCCCGGGCCACGCTGTACAGGGTCAGCAGATCGCGGTAGGACGGCAGCTCGAACCCCTGCACGCCCGGGCCGCCGCCAGCGGCCAGCAGATCCTGCAGCATCTGCATCGCGGCTTCCGGCTGGTCCCAGACCACCTGCAGGTGCGCAATGACGCTGGGGCAGAGGTCCAGGCCACGCCCGCGCGCCAGGCTTTGCGCCCAGTCCGGCCCCGGCAGCTGGAAGCGCTGCGCGTACTGCTGCGCCAGCTCGGCGAAGACCTCGGGTTCGCCGCGCTGCTGGCACAGCTCCATCAGCATCAGAAGCGGCATCGCGCCGCCGGCGCCGCGCGTCAGCCGGTGGGTCAGCAGTTCGGCCGCCGCCTCGTGCTGGCCGAGCAGCAGCAGGAAGTCGACCTGCTGCTGCAGGTCCAGCAACTCGTCGGCGATCGCCAGCTGCGGCGCCTGAGGCTGTGCTGACGCATGCACCGGCATCGGCACGGTCGACAGCATGGCCGGCTCGGTCGGCGCCACCGGGGTGGCCTCCGCGATCGGTATTGCAGTCACTAACTGCGGCGGCGGCCAGGCCATCGGTTTGGGCTGGGGGCGCGTCGCGTCATTCGCATGCGCATCGGGCAGCGCCGCCGTCAGCGCCGCCGCCACTGGAGGCGCGATGCCGACCGCTGGGGCGGGCGACGGAGGCGGCACAGCGCCCTCGGCCTTGGCCTGAAGCGACCGCCAGTGAGCCCGCTCGCGCCGTGCACGCTCGTCGAACCAGCGGCTGCCGAAGAAGGCCGCCGACCCGGCCAGCAGGCTCAGCGCGAAGGTCATCAGCCAGATCTGCGGGTCCCGGTAGGGGCTCGCGTGCGGCGCCGCCGGCGTCCGTGGGGTTGAGGCCGTGGGTCGCGAGGCCGGCAGGTCGGCCGCCGCGGCAGTGCTGCTCGGGACCGCCTGCGGCTCCGCAGCCGGCTGCGCCTGCCGGGCCTCCAGCTCGGCGCGCAGCTGCGCCACGGTCCGCTCCAACTGGCTGATCTGTGCCTCGAGTTCAGGCGTCAGTTCCGCGGCCGGCTCTGCAGTCGCCGCGGGACGCGGCGCTGCCGGGTTGACCAGCACCTCGGGCCGCTCCATCACCAGACGCGGGCCGCTGCTGCGCGGCCTGGCGTGCGCCTGCGGCCGCGGCCGTGGCTTGCTGCGCGGCTCGGCCTGAACGGCCTGAACGCCCTCGACGGCCTCGCGCGGCGCCGACGCGGGTGTAGCGACCGGAGCCGGCGCGACCGGCAGCGCGGCCAGCGGGGGCGGCGCCGGGACCGGAGGCGCTGCCTCGACACCGCCGGGCGGATCGATCAACACATGGAACTCGCGCGTCAGCCGCAGCGGGCATCCCAGGGCCAGCGTGATGCGCAGCGCCGGCTCCTCGATGCGCACCGCGCTTTGCAGGTGGATGCGCTGCTGTCCGGTCTCTCCCTCCAGACGCAGTTGCAGCAGGCCGGCCGGGACGCGTGCATCGCCCGCGGTGACCTCGGCGCGCAGGCAGCTGTCGGTCAGGGTTTCACCGTCGGCCAGCGTCACCGGGATGAAGACATCCAACGGTTTGCCGAGACTCGACAGGGCCAGCGGTCGGCCCACCCCCAGCGCGTGGGCGCCTTGGGGAGTCAGGCCGAGAAGCAGCGCGAAGGCGGGGGCGAGGGCACCCAGCAACGTCGGGCGCAGGGCCGTGAAGGGCATTGACGGCGAACAGCTAGCGAGGCGGTTGAACGAAGGTTGGGAACAACGGCGGTCACTCTAGCACGTCGTTACAACCTGAAGCACTTGGACCTGGCGGCACAATGTTGCGACAGCCATGAATTCACTCAACCTCACCCCTGCCGAACGCCTGCAGATCGACCAAGGCGCCTGGTTCTCCAGGCTGTCCGAGGCCCTGCGCCAAGACATCCTGCAGCGCGCCTTCGTGCGCCGCCTGGCCGACGAGACCATGCTGTCCCACCGCGGCGAGCCTGCCGAGGAATGGTGCGGCGTCGCCAAGGGCGCCGTGCGGGTCAGCTCGGTGTCGCTGGCGGGCAAGCAGATCTCGCTGACCTATGTCGAGCCCGGCACCTGGTTCGGCGACATCGCGCTGTTCGACGGCCTGCCCCGCACCCACGACGCCTATGCCCACGGCGACACCACGCTGCTGTGCGTGCGCAAGGCCGATTTCCGCGCGCTGCTGCAGGCCCACTCCGAGCTCTACGACGCGCTGCTGCGGCTGAACTGCCGCCGCCTGCGGCTGATGTTCGACATGATCGAGGACCTGAACACGCGGCCCCTGGCCGCGCGCCTGGCCAAGCAGGTGCTGCTGCTGGCCCGCTCCTACGGCGTGCAGGAGGGCCAGGGTGACGAAGCCGTGATCCGCATCGGCCTGCAGCTCGCCCAGGAAGACCTGGCCCAGTTGCTGGGCGCCTCACGCCAGCGCGTGAACCAGGAGCTCAAGGCCTTCGAGCGCGAGGGTGCCGTGCGCGTGGAACCGACGCGGCTGGTGGTGCTGAGCCGCGACAAGCTGCTGGCCGCGGCGTCGCGCTGAGGACACGCCGGCGGGGGGCCTGCTCTCAGAATCGCAGGCCCACGTTTCGCTGCACACCGCCATGGACGCATTCACCGGCACCCGCCCGCTCGCCCAGCCGCTCGACACCGATGCCCTTCAGGCCTGGTTGGCGGCCCACATCGACGGCTTTGCCGGGCCGCTCGGCATCGAGCAGTTCAAGGGCGGCCAGTCCAACCCCACCTATCTGCTGACCACGCCGGGGGCGCGGTATGTGATGCGCAGCAAGCCGGCGCCGCTGGCCAAGCTGCTGCCGTCGGCCCATGCGATCGAGCGCGAATTCCAGGTCATGCAGGCACTCGCCGGCACCGCGGTGCCGGTGCCGGCGATGCTGGCGCTGTGCGAGGACGAATCGGTCATCGGCCGCGCCTTCTACGTGATGGCCTTCGTGCCCGGTCGGGTGCTCTGGGACCAGACCCTGCCGGGCCTGAGCCAGGCCGAACGCGCCGCCCACTACGACGAGATGAACCGGGTCATCGCGGCCCTGCACCAGGTGAACGTGCGGGCGGCGGGCCTGGAGGCCTTTGGCAAGCCCGGCAACTACTTCGAGCGCCAGATCGGCCGCTGGAGCAAGCAATACCTGGCGTCGGTCACCGAGCCCAACCCGGCGATGGACGCCCTGCTGGCCTGGCTGCCGGACCACATCCCGGCATCGGCACGCGACGAGCGCGAGGTTGCCGTCGTCCACGGCGACTACCGCATGGACAACCTCGTCTTCCATCCCACCGAAGCCCGCGTGATCGCCGTGCTCGACTGGGAGCTGTCCACGCTGGGCCACCCGCTGGCCGACTTCAGCTACCACTGCATGAGCTGGCACATCCAGACCTCGGGCGCCGCGCGCGGCCTGGGCGGGCAGGACCTCGCGGCTCTGGGCATCCCGAGCGAACGGGCCTATGTGCAGCGCTACTGCGAGCGCACCGGCCGCAGCGACATGGACGCGGTGATGGCCGACTGGAACTTCTATCTGGCCTACAACCTGTTCCGCATCGCGGCCATCGTGCAGGGCATTGCGAAGCGAGTCGTCGATGGCACGGCCTCCAGCGCCCAGGCCCGGGACACCGCCGCCACGGCCCGGCCTTTGGCCGAGCTGGCGTGGCGCTTCGCTCAGCAGGCCTGAGCCGACTCAGCTCGCATCGCCCGGCCGGGTCGAGTGGGTCCAGGCGATCGAGGTGGTGGTCGGCCAGGCGCCGGTATCGGACAGCCGGCCGTTGACCCGCCGCGCCGCTCGGGCCGCGCATTCCAGCAGCCGCACAAATGCCATCAGCTTGGGATGGTCGGCCTCGCCCATCTCGGTGCGCAGATAGACGTTGCCGCGCATGCACATCAGTACGAAGGGATGCCCCTCGGGCAGCAGGTCTTGGCTGGCTTGGGCCAGGGCTTCACCGAGCTCGCCGTCGATCCAGTCGCCGGTCAGCTCCTTGGTCACGCCGACCAGGCCGTAGCGCTGACGGACGATCTGCGAGCTGGCCTGATTGAACTTCGGGAACATCACCAGCCAGCGCATCTCCTCCGGCGTGTCGGTATCGACCCGGGTCTTCAGCGTGTCGGTGTAGGCCTCGAAGACCGCACGTTCGAGGTCCTCCATCAGCGTGCGGCACAGGGCCATCAACTGCAGGTCCGGGTGCAGCCCCATCTCGCAGCGCATGCGCAGTTCGGTGCCTGGCAGGTAGCTGCGCTGCGACACGCCCCATTCAATGCGCAAGGGCCCGGGCTCGGCCCGCGGCTGCTCGATCAGGAAACCCTGGGCGTCGCGCGACTGCGTGAACTCGGCCTCGCGCGACTCGGCCCATTCCAGAATCGGGCGCCAGCGCGCGGCGTTGGCACGCGTCACGAGCCAGTGCTTGACTTGCTTTACCACCATGAGTCGTGAGGAAGTCTGAGAATGAGGGCCGGTTGAGGCGCAGCGCACGGAGGCGACGATGATCGAAGTGTATTCATGGCCCACCCCGAACGGCCACAAGGTGCACATCATGCTTGAGGAGTGTGGCCTGGCCTACCGGGTGCATCCCGTGGACATCGGCGCCGGCGACCAGTTCGCGCCCGACTTCCTCGCCATCAGTCCGAACAACAAGGTCCCGGCCATCACCGACGCCGAGGGCCCCGATGGCTCGCCCATCTCGCTGTTCGAGAGCGGCGCCATCCTGCTCTACCTCGCCGGCAAGACCGGGCGGCTGCTGCCGGCCGACACCCGCGGCAAGTACGAAGTGCTGCAGTGGCTGATGTTCCAGATGGGCAGCGTCGGGCCCATGCTGGGCCAGGCGCATCACTTCCGGATCTACGCCGAGGAGAAGCTGCCCTATGCCATCGAGCGCTACACCAACGAGGCGAAACGGCTCTACACGGTCATCAACAAGCGTCTGGCCCATTCGACCTACCTGGGCGGCCCCGCCTACAGCATTGCCGACATCGCCGTCTTCCCGTGGCTGAGGTCCTGGAAGAACCAGGGCGTGGAGATGGCCGACTACCCTCACCTCAAGGGCTGGTTCGACGAGATCGCCAAGCGCCCCGCCGTGCAACGGGGCCTGGAGGTGCTGGCCGGCGCGCGCCGGCCCTTGACCGATGAGCGCGCGCGCGAGGTGCTGTTCGGCCGGCGCCAGCTCGCTCAGCGCTGAGCGCTGGCCTGCGCGCGCCCTCGGCCATCACCGGGCCTCGATCAGCGCGGCGGCCGCAGCGGCTCGCCTTCGGGCGCAAACCACGGACCGGCCGGCACGACCTGCGCAGCGGCCGGGTCAGCCAGGTAATGCGGCGACATGATCTGCACGCCGTTCTCGTTGAACACATCCTGGATGTGGCTGTGCAGCTGGCTCATCGCCTCGGCACGGCGGCGCGGGGCGGCACGGCTGCCCTGGGCGCACAGCCGGTACTCGACGTAGAAGTCGCTCAGCGCCGTCTGCACCACGTAGGGGACCGGTTCCGACAGCACGCCGGGCGTGCGCCGCGCGGCCTCCAGCAGCATCGCGTGCACCTGGCGCCAGGGCGTCGCATAGCCGATGGTGACGGCCGTGTGCAGCATGTACTGGCCGTCGTCTTCCACCAGCCGCGAGAAGTTGCGCACCGGCTGGCTGAACACCACCGCATTCGGCAGGCTGACCTCCTCGCCCAGGCCGGTGTGCAGCCGGGTCGCGAACACGCCGAGCGCGGTCACCGTGCCCTCGACCTCGCCGATGCGCACATACTCGCCGACCCGCAGCGCCCGCGAATACATCAGCGACAGCCCTGCCATCACCTGCCCGACGACACCCGACGCGCCGAGGGACACCATCACGCCGGTCAGCACCGTGACGCCCTTGAAGGCCTCGCTGCTGGCGCCCGGTAGGTAGGGGTAGGCCATGGCCACCGCGAACAGCCAGACCACCAGGCTGACCAGGCGCTGTGTCGGCCCGGCGGTGTCGGCATCCAGCCCCGCCAGGTAGATCTCTCCGCGCTCGACGCGCTCCAGCACGCCGCGGGCGACGCGCTGCACGCCCAGCGCAAACAGGAAGATCAGGCCGGCGGTCAGCAGGCCGGGCACGGCGCCGAGGGCTGCCTGGCCAAGGCCCAGCAGTTGCTCCAGCAGCCAGTCGCCGGCCCGCTCGCCCCAGACGCGCGTCAGCGCGAACTGGCGCAGCACGACGCTGGCCCACACATCGAGCACCACCAGCAGCACACCCCAGCTCGCCAGCCCGGCCAGGCCCCTCAGCAGCGCGATCGCATGCTCGCCCGACACCTGCCACCACGGCCGCGCCGTGGACGCGTCGGCCCCACCCCAGTGCCGCAACAGATGCTTCAGCGCGCGGCGGCGCAGCACCACGAGACCCCAAAGAACCCCCAAAGCGACCGCGCTGGCCAGCAGAGAGACGGCCAGACCGACGGCCCAGGCCCTGGGGTCACGCGCTTCCCGCGCCTCGGCCACCGCCACCCGCAGGCGACGTTCCACGTCAACGGCGGCCGACTCCAGCAACGCCGACGACCGCGCACCGCCCAGATCTTCCGGCACAAGGTGCAGCACCACGACGTCATTGAGCTTGAGCCTCACCGCCGGCGGATCGCCCGGCAGCGCCACGCGCTCGACTCGGTCCGGCCCCGAGGCTGCCAGCGCCACGGCCAGCGCCTCGCCCGCAGCTTCGACCCGCTCGGCCGGCGACTCGCCCTTGAGCGTCGCATGCAGCGTCACCAGCTTGCGCTGGTTCAGGCTCAGCGTGGCCTCGCCGGCCCATGCCGGCAGCGCAACCCACAGCGCCGCCACGACGACCCAGCCCCAACGCCCCCCTGCCATGCGCGCCCTCCTTAGATGTGGCCCGTAGCTTAGGGCCTGCGGCCGTTCAAACGCCAAGCAGCCCGGCTTCACGCAGCACCGCGTTGAAGCGCTCGGGTGCCTCCAGCGGCGGCAGGTGCGCGAGTCCGGCCAGCCGCCAACAGCGCGCGGCCGGTAGCCGTGTGGCCATCCGCTCGCAGCGCTCCACAAGATGGGGCAGGTCCAGGTCGCCCCACACCAGGTGTACCGGCCCGGGCAGGCGCTCCAGGTGCGGCCAGGCATCGGGTGCGGGCCGCACCTCGCCGGCCGGCGGCGCGGCGAGCGCGATGCCGTTCATCGCGAGGAACAGCTCGCACGCGGCCCCGCCGACGCGGCCCTCGGGCTGACCCGGCCCGTCCAGCCACAACCAGGCCTGCAGGCGGTTCACCCCGGCGCGGTCACCGGCCGCGCCGGCGACGTCGATCGCGGCGTACAGCGCCTGGGCCGCGCCGCTGAGCACCGGCACCGGCGCACCGCTGACCGACGGCGCCACCAGCGTCAGCCCGGCCACGCGCTCCGGTTCCGCCAGAGCCAGGTCGATCGCGATACGGCCGCCCTGCGAGCAGCCGACCAGCTCGACACGATCCAGCCCCAGCGCATCCAACACCGCGCGCAGGTCGTCGATCCAGGCGTAGGGCCGGGGCGCGCTGATGGACGTCCGACCGAAGCCGCGGCGGTCCATGCGCAGCGCGGCCCGCTGCCCGGCCGCAGCGGCCATGGCGCCGTCCCACATGCGGCCGTCACACACGCCGGCATGCAGGAACACCAAGGGGGGCCGGCCGTCGTCGTGCGGGCGGTACTCGACGGCCAGCTCGGCGCCGTCCACCGGAACCCAGTGCGTGACCTGCATCGCGCTCAGCCCGGCTCGGCAATGCGGTAGCCCACGCCCGGCTCGGTCAGCAGCACGCTGGGCTCGGCCGGCTCGGCCTCCAGCTTGGCGCGCAGCTGGGCCATGTAGAGCCGCAGGTAGTGGGTCTGCTCGGTGGCGTCGCCGCCCCACACGTCGGCCAGCAGGCGGCGGTGCGTCACGACCTGGCCGGCCTGGCGCACCAGCCGGGCCAGCAGCTTGAATTCGGTGGGCGTCAGGTGCACGTCCACGCCGTCGCGGCGCACCCGGTGGGCGGTCAGGTCCACCTCCAGCCCGGCGCGGCGGTAGAGCGTGACCGCCGGCTGGGCCACGGTGCCGCGGTGGCGCAGCGCCACGCGCAGCCGCGCCAGCAGCTCGCCGATACCAAAGGGCTTGACGAGGTAATCGTCGGCGCCGGCATCGAGCAGGCGGATCTTCTGGCCCTCGACCTGCCGGGCAGAGATGACGATGAGCGGCGTCGAGCGCTCGCGCCGCAGCGCCTGCAGCAGCGCTTCGCCGTCGCCGTCAGGCAGGCCCAGGTCCAGCAGCACAGCGTCCAGCGGGCCGGCATGCGTCAGCTGGGCCATCGCATCCGCCAGGCTGGCGGCGGTGAGCACCTCGTAGCCCTCCACCTCCAGGGCCTCGCGCAGCGTCACACGCAGCTCGCGGTCGTCTTCGACAAGGAGGAGTTTCATGCCAGCTCCGGCAAGGCGGGGGCGTCGCGCAGCGGCAGGCGCGCCTCGAAGCTGCAGCCCCCGTGGCCGCGCGGGCGCAGGCTCAGCGTGCCGCCATGCACCTCGGCGATGGCGCGGCACACGGCCAGGCCCACGCCGGCGCCCGGGGGCCGCTGCTGGAAGGCCGCCAGGTCGCCGCGCTGGAAGGCATCGAACACGCGGTCGCGCCAGGCCGGCTCGATGCCGGGCCCGCGGTCGCGCACGGCGAACAGGGCCTCGGGCCCGAGGCGGCGCACGACCAGCTCGACCGGCGCGGTGGCGGGGCTGTACTTCAAGGCGTTGTCGACGAGGTTGTCGAGCAGTTGGGACATCAGGGCCGCATCACACCACAGCAAGGGCAGCTCGGGGTCGATGCGCGCCTTCACGCGGTCGCCGTCCGGCCGGCGGCGCACGCGGCGCAGCGCGGCGCCGACGATCTCCTCGGCGGATTCCCAGTCGCAGCGCAGCGCCACGCCGGGGGCGCCCAGGCGGGCCAGCTGCAGGGTGTTGTCGGTCAGGCGCACCAGGCGGCCGGTCTCGTCGACGATGCGGCCGGCCAGCTCCTGGCGCTGCGTCGGGGTGAGCCGGTCGCCCTGGGTCTGCAGCGCCGAGGCCGAGCCCATGATGGTGGCCAGCGGCGTGCGGTAGTCATGCGCGATGGCGGCCAGCAGCGCATTGCGGGTGGACTGCAGGTCGGCCAGCTCGCCGGCACGGCGCGCCTCGTCCTGCACGCGGCGGCGCTGCAGCGCCAGGCCCATCTGGTCGCACAGGGCCTGGGCATGGGCCAGCTGGTCGGCGGGCAAGGCCACGCTGCCCAGGCCGCGCAGGGTCACCGCGCCGAGGGCGGCGTCACGGCCGCGCAGCGGCAGGTAGAGGTCGGGCTCGCCCGCGTGGTGCGCGGTGCCGGGGCCAAGCGCCCGGCCGCCGTCCGCACAAAGCTGCAGCCCGGCCAGGGCATTCGCATCGGGTTCACCGAGGATGACATCCTGCTCGCCGCAGGCCGGCCGCAGCAGCGCCGCCACCGGCCGGCCGGCCAGGCCCGTGAGCGCTTGCAGCAGTTCATGCGCATGGGCCTCGGGCCGTTCGGCATCGCGCATCAGGTCGCCGAACTCGCGCAGCGCCCGCTCCAGCTGAGCAGCCCGCTGCGCGGCCCGCAGGCCGGCCCAGGCCTGGCGCAGCTTCCAGCCCAGCCACGCGAGCGCCAGCAGCGAGCCGGTGGCAATCCAGGGAAGGAGCTGGAAGTAGGGGCGGGTTGTCATGCGACGGGCAGTTTAGGAGGCCTCAGCCCCAGCGACCTCGGGCCTGGCCAGGCGGTCCTTCACCAAACCGGCCAGCAGCACATCGACCAGGGTGCCGCCCTGCCCTGCGCTTTGACCGCCTCCGACCAGCACCTCCGGCACCAGCTGCACGCCCGCGCCGGCCAGGGCCTGGGCCACCTGCACGATGGCGTAGTTGCCGGACTCCATCGAGCCGATCTTCTGGCGGATGACCTCGGCCTCGGCCTCGCCGATGGCCAGCGTGCGGCCGGCCTCGGCCTGACCGGTGACGCGGGTGACCTCGGCATCGGCCTCGGCGGTGATCTTCTTGGAGCGCGCCGCGCCGTCCGCCGTCTTCACCGCGGCCTGGGCCGTGAACTCGGCAATCGCCACCTTGCGCTCGGCGTCCACCACCTGGGCCTGGGTGCGCGCCAGGGCCGTGGCCTGCTCCAACTGCTGGCGCACGCCCTGGGCTTCCATCTGCGTCTCGAAGGTGACCTTCTCCTGCTCGGCCAGCTTGCGGTCGGTCAGCGTCTTCATCAGCTCAGCCGGCGGCACGATGTCGCCGATCAGTGTCTCCACGGCGCCCACGTCGTAGGCCTTGAGCGCGGCCGAGATGGCCGCCTTGGCCTCGGCCTGGCGCTCGCTGCGCTTCTTCAGGAAGTCGATGACGTCCGAGTTCTGCGCGGCGTTGCGGAAGTAGTTGCCGATGGTGGGCTCCAGCACCTGCGTGACGAGCGCCTCCATACTGCCGAAGCGGGCGATGACCTTGGGCGCATCGTTGCGCGGGATGTGGATGATCTGGCTCACGTCCAGGTTGAAGGTGAAGCCGTCGGCCGAGCGTACGGTGATGGTCGAGAGATTCGCGTCCAGCTTGTGCGCTTCGGTCTTGCCGGTGGCCCAGTTCAGCACGACGTTGGCGGTCGGCACGACGCGCACCTTGTGGGTGTAGGTGTTGATGGCGTACTTGCCGGGGTCCAGCACGTCCACCCACACGCCCTTCTCGCCGCGGCGGACCATGTTGGCATGGCGGAAGCCCTCGCCGGTCACGTCCACACCGGCCTTGCCGACGAAGGCGACGACGACGCCCACCGAGGCGATCGGCACCTCGGTCATGTCGATGATCTCGACGGTGGCGAACATCGGGTTGATGAAGTAGCGGCCCGCGAGCAGCACCTGCTCCTGCAGGCCCTTGGTGCCGCCAGCGTTGACGAAGGCCTGCGGGTCCTGGAACAGGTTGTGGCCGAGCACCTCGGGGCCGGCGATCTCGCCGGTGGCCAGCGACGCGCCCTCGCGGGTGGTGACGATGCCGACCTTGTTGTCCGGCACGTCGGTCACCTGCACCTGGGTGACCTTGAACAGGCCCGGGTTGATGCGGTATTTGCCTTGCGGGATGACGCTCATCTGCGGGCCGCGCTCGCCGCCGCCGGCCATGAAGGCGCGGGCATCCTGGAAGCTGTCGCAGGCCACCGTGCGGCCGATGACGCGGCCTCCGGTCAGCGGGCGGCCATCGCGGGCCTCGACGATGCCGATCTTGCCCGGCTCGATGACGGTCATGCGCTCCAGGCGGACCGTGAACAGCAGCGTGTTGATGCGCCAGGCGCCCGGCGGCACGACCGTCATCTGCAGGCCGCGCTCGCCGGCGGCGAGAAAGGCGCGCGCATCCTGGAAGTTGTCGCAGTCCACATGACGGGCCAGCACGCGGCCATCGGGCAGCGGCAGGCCGTCGCAGGCCTCGACGATGCCGATGGCGTCATCGGGCACAACGGTGAACTTGACGAGGTCGACCTGGTACTGCCAGGGCCACAGGCCGAGGTGCAGGCCGGGCGCCAGCGTGTCGGCCTGCAGGCCGGCCTCACCGTACAGCGCCACGATGCGGCCCGGGGGCAGCTCCTTGTGGCGGCCGAACAGCACGAAGTTCTTCGTGACGGTGCCGATGGAATCGTCCGGCACGATGACAAAGCCGAGCAGCCGCAAGCTGCGCTTGTAGAAGATCAGCGCGATCAGGGCCACCACGGCCAGCGTGGCCAGACCAGGGTAGGACAGGAGAGTGAGCAGGGTGTCCATACGGAGCACGGAGGTGAAGGAGCCCCCACTCTGGCGGTCTGCGCGTTAGCGGCGCATAAGGGAAGCGAAAACTCAGCACAGAACGGCGCCTGATGGCATGCATTCCATGCCGCCGAGAGGGCTATTGGGCCCACCGCGCCGTGCCCGAATAATCGCTTCGCCCTGAGGCCGATGCGGCCTTCCCATTCCAACAGACGGAGACTTCGATGACGACCTTGCAGATCAATGGCCAGTCGATGACGGTGGAGGCCGGCGACGACACCCCGCTGCTGTGGGTGCTGCGCGACCACCTCGGCATGACGGGCACCAAGTTCGGCTGCGGCCTGGCGCTGTGCGGTGCCTGCACCGTGCACCTGGACGGGCAGCCGGTGCGGGCCTGCCAGACACCCCTGTCCGCCGCCACGGGCAAGAAGATCGTCACCATCGAAGGCGTCGGCGCCAGCAAGACCGGCCAGGCGGTGCAGCACGCCTGGGTCAAGCTCGGCGTGCCGCAGTGCGGCTACTGCCAGGCCGGCCAGATCATGAGCGCAACCGCGCTGCTGCAGAAAAAGCCCAAGCCCACCGACGCCGACATCGACGCAGCCATGAGCGGCAACCTGTGCCGCTGCGGCACCTACACGCGCATCCGCAGCGCGATCAAAACGGCCGCCGGCCTGGAAGGCGGTGCCGTATGAACGCCTTCCTCCCCCAAGCACTGACGCGCAATGCCGGCCTGAGCCGCCGTTCCCTGCTGCGTGCGCTGCCGCTGACCGGCCTGGTGCTCAGCGTCGGCCTGCCGGGCATCGCCGGCGCGGATGAACCCGCCAAGTTCGGTGGCGACGCCATGCCCCATGGCCTGCAGGACAGCCCGCGCACCTTCGTGTCGATTGCGCCGGACGGCACGGTCAGCATCGTCGTGCACCGATCGGAGATGGGCCAGGGTGTGCGCACCAGCCTGCCCAGGGTGCTGGCCGACGAACTGGAGGCCGACTGGTCCAAGGTCAAGGTCGTGCAGGCGCCGGGCGATGAAGAGAAATACGGCAACCAGGACACCGACGGCTCGCGCAGCATGCGGCACTGGTTCATGCCGATGCGCCGCTGCGGCGCCGCAGCGCGGCAGATGCTCGCGCTCGCCGCGGCGCAGCAATGGGGTGTGCCGGTCGCCGAGGTGCAGGCCATCAACCACGTGGTCACGCACAAGCCCAGCGGCAGGAGCCTGGGCTACGGCGCGCTGGCCGAGGCTGCCGCCAAACTGGACGTGCCCAAGCGCGAGTCGCTGAGGCTCAAGGACGCCAAGGATTTCCGCTACATCGGCAAGCAGGACGGCTATCTGGTGGACGCCGAGGTGATCGTCACCGGCCGCTCGCAGTACGGCATCGACACGCGGCTGCCCGGCATGCTCTACGCCGTCATCGCCCGGCCGCCAGTGTTCGGCGGCAAGGTCAAGTCGTTCGATGCGGCGGACGCGCTGAAGCTGCCCGGCGTCGTCAAGGTGTTCGAGATCTCAGGCACGCCAGCGCCGGCCGAGTTCCAGCCCCTGGGCGGCGTGGTCGTCGTGGCCAAGGACACCTGGGCCGCCATCAAAGGCCGCGAGGCGCTGAAGATCGTTTGGGACGATGGGCCGCATGCCGGCTACGACTCGGTGGCCTTCCGCAAGGCGCTGGAGGCAGCGGTCGCCAAGCCCGCCGGCAAGGCGGTGCGCAACGACGGCGATGCGGAGGCGGCGCTGGCCCAGGCGGCCAAGCGTGTGGCGGCCGACTACTACGTGCCCCATCTGGCCCACGCGACGATGGAGCCGCCGGCCGCCACGGCACGCCTCGTCGACGGCCGCTGTGAGGTCTGGACCTCGGTGCAGTCGCCCCAGGCCGCGCGCGAGCGCGTGGCCCAGCGGCTCGGGCTCGGCGTCGACAAGGTGACCATCAACGTCACGCTGCTGGGCGGCGGCTTCGGGCGCAAGTCCAAGCCCGACTTCGCCGTCGAGGCGGCGCTGATCTCCCAGCAGTTGCAGGGCCAGCCGGTCAAGCTGACCTGGACCCGCGACGACGACCTGCACCACGACTACTTCCACACCGTCACCGCCCAGCATCTGGAGGCGGGGCTCGACGCGAAAGGCAAGGTCACCGCCTGGCTACAGCGTGCGGCGGAGCCGACCATCCTGTCCATCTTCGCGCCCGACCCGAAGCAGCTCTCCGGGTTCGAGCTGGGCCTGGGCCTGATCAACCTGCCCTACGCCATCCCCAACATCCGCATCGAGAACCCGCCCGCCGAAGCCCATGCCCGCATCGGCTGGCTGCGCTCGGTCAACAACATCCAGCACGCGTTCGCAGCCCAGTCCTTCGTGGCCGAGCTGGCGCATGCGGCCCAGCGCGACCACCGCGACTTCCTGCTCGACCTGCTCGGCCCGGCGCGCCAGATCCCGCCGCCGCAGCTGGGCGATGGCTGGAACCACGGCGAGTCGCCGCAGGTCTACCCGGTCGACATCGGCCGGCTGCGCGGCGTCATCGAGCGCGTGACCCAAGAGGCCGGCTGGAGCCGCAAGCGGCCCAAGGGCCAGGGCCTGGGGCTGGCGGCCAACTACAGCTTCGTGACCTATATGGCCGTGGTGGTGGAGGTGAAGGTCAGCGCCAAGGGCGAGCTCAGCATCCCGCGCATCGACGTGGCCCTGGACTGCGGCCCGGCCATCAACCCGGACCGCATCCGCTCCCAGGTCGAGGGCGCCTGCATCATGGGCCTGAGCCAGGCGCTGTACAGCGAGATCACGTTCAAGAACGGTCGCGTCGAGCAGAGCAACTACCACGACTTCGAGATTGCCCGGCTCAACATCGCGCCAAAAACGATCGCCGTGCACATCATGCCCAGCAGCGGCTACGACCAGCCGCTCGGCGGGGTGGGCGAGCCCGCCATCGGGCCGATCGCGCCGGCGCTGATGAATGCGATCTTCGCCGCCACCGGCAAGCGCATCCGCCAGCTGCCGCTGAAGGACCAGCTCAGCCGCAAGGCCTGAGCGCCGCGGTCAGCGCGCAGCACCCACCGGCGCGCGCGGGCCGCGCGCCCGGTCCAGCGCCGCCTGGGCGCTCGCGGCCACGCCAAGCTGCTCCTGCAGATACTGCGACAGCCTGGGTTGCTGGCTGAAGGCAACGTTGAAGCGGATGTGCGGATCAGGCGCGCCGTCGGCCGCGAAGGTGGCGCCGCGCACCAGCAGGATGCCGCGCCGGAAGGCCTCCTTGACCACGCCGTCGACCTCCACGCCGACGGGCACCGCGCCCCACAGGAAGAGGCCGCCCTCCCCGGGATGCTCCAACAGCACGCCAGCCTCCCGGAGCTGCCGCGTCGCTGCCACCCGTGCCGCGGACAGGCGCTGCTGCAGCCGGTCCAGGTGCTTGCGCCAGCGGCCGGCGGACAGCACCTCCAGCAGCACGAACTCGCTGAGCGCGCCGGTCGTCAGCACCGAGACGATCTTCTCGCGCAGCAGCGCCTTCACCAGGGCCGGCTCCGCCGCCAGATAGCCCAGTCGCAACGCCGGGCTCAGGGCCTTGCAGAAGCTGGAGTAGTAGATGACCCGGTCCAGCCCGGAGAGCTGGGCCAGCCGCGTCGGCGTGCCGGGATGGAAATGTCCCTGCACATCGTCCTCGGCGATCAGGAAGCCGTGGCGCTGCGCCAGCATCAGCACGCGGTGCAGATTGGCGGCCGTGCTGCCCCAGCCGGTCGGGTTGTGCAGCACGCTCTGCAGAAAAAGCAGGCGCGGCCGGTGTTCGGTGCAGGCGGCGTCCAGCGCGTCAAGATCGATGCCGTCATGCCGGCGCGGCACCGGCACGATGTTCACGCCGGCCTGGCGCAGCCGGTCGAACAGCAGGAAGTAGCCCGGCGTCTCCACCGCGACCGCATCGCCCGGCCGCAGCAGGGCGCGGCAGATCAGGTCGATGGCCTGGGTGCCGCCGTAAGTGGTCAGCACGCGGCTGGCGTCCACCGCCATGCCCTGGCCGCGCAGCATCGCCGCGATGCGCTCGCGCAGTTCGGGCAGGCCCTGGGGCGGGCAGCGCGAGGCCATGCCGAGATGCGAGCGCGCCAGGCCGCGCTGCACCGCCGCCGCGGGCACGGCATCCTCCAGCCAGGTGGCAGGCAGCGCCCCGCTGCTGGCCAGCAGCACACCGGAGCGCTGGTCGTTGGCCTGCTGGGCCAGCCAGACGGCCTCCTGCTCCTCGCCGGCCTCCACGCGCACCGCGTCCGGCATCGCATCGGCCGGGCCCTCGGCCACATAGAAGCCGGCCGTGCCACGGGAGTCGATCAGACCGGCACCGACGAGGCGGTCATAGGCGATGACCACGGTGTTCGGGCTGACGCCGAGCTGAGACGCGAGCTGGCGGATGGAGCTCAGCCGCGCGCCGGGCGGCAACTGCGCGCTGGCCAGCAGGCCGCGCAGGCGCTGCTCGATCTGGTCGGCCAAGGGCAGGGGCGAATTGCGGTCCAGCGAGAACATCAGAACAACAGCAGCAGGGCCAGCACGGCCAGGGAGGTGGCCATGATGGCATTGAACGCCCGCTGCCGCCCGGGGCTGGACAGAAAGCGGCGGATTCCGCTGCCGAACAGCGCCCAGCTGGACACGCACGGAAAGCCAACCACCGCGCCGGCCAGGCTGACCAGCAGCGCGCCCGCGGTCAGGCTCAGCTGCGTGGGCATGAAGACCGACGCCACCGTCACCGCCCGCAGCCAGCTCTTGGGGTTCACGGCCTGGAAGAGCGCGGCCCGCACGAAGCCCAGCGTCTGCGGCGGGCGGTCCATCGCGACCGGCTGCCCAACCAGCCGCCAGGCCAGCACCAGCATATAGAGCGTGCCGGCCAGCTTCAGCGCGGTGTGCAAGGCCGGCCAGGCCATGAACAGCGCCCCCAGGCCCATGCACATGAGGAAGGTCAGTGCCGCCACACCGCTGACCATGCCGAGGATGGCCGGCAATGTGCGCCGGTAGCCATGGTGGGCACCGCTGGCGACCAGCATCAGGTTGTTCGGGCCGGGCGTGCCGGACATCAGCGCGCAATAGGTCAGGAAGGGCAGCAGTTCGTTCACGCAAGGCATCGTCAAGTGGCCGATGCCGACATTGCAATGCCCCGCCGCCCGGGCGAGAAGCTACAGCGGGCCGGGTGTTGCAGCGCGCTGTATCAGCCGACGAGGCGGTACAGCCTCAGGTCATGCGCTGCCGGGCGCGATGGAAGCGGCAGTACTCGCGCTCCCAGTCGCCCTTGCCCTTGGCCTGGGCCAGTGCCAGCCATTGCAGGTTGTCGACCGCGTTCTCACCCTCGGCGCAGGGCGGCACGACGTAATCGACCACATAGCCCGGGCATCGGCCCACGACCTTGCCGGTGGAGGGGCAAGGGTTGAGCTGCCGGAATTGCGCCACGGCGGCCAGCGTGCCCACCGGCCGGGCCTCCGACGGTGAGGCCAGCACGAGGACAAGGGCCGCGGCCACCGAGAGCGTGGCGGCCATGGCGCAGGCGCCAAGCTCGCTCACAGCACCACCCGCCGAATATCGATCTCGGTGTCCTCCCAGGCGGCCACATCGGGTTCGGGCTGCGTGACGGCGACGCTGCGCGCCGGTACCTGCCGGCCCGCCAATGGCGCCGGGTGCAACTCCTGCATGCGGCGCATCGTGTCGCGGATCTGATGGAGTGAATCGTGGGCGAGGTCGCGAAGTTGAGGCTGCATGACGGGCTCCGGTGTCGATGCCGCCAGTCTCGGCACCGGCCGTCACCCGGGCCATCACCCGTTGGGGAGCCCGGGGGGGGATGGGCACCCGCCCTCCCCCACAACCCCCACCAAAGGGGGATGGCAATGGCGCCCGACGCCACATCTGCGCGCAGACCGCGGCCTCGCCGCGCGCTGCCTTCGCAAGGCTCAGTATTCGTCCCGCTCCACCCCCACGTAGCCCGGGGCGAGGTTCTCGAACTTGGTGTGCATGCGCTGGAAGGCCAGCTTCACCGTGCCCACCGGGCCGTTACGCTGCTTCGCAATGATGATCTCGGCGACGCCAGGCTCCTTGCACTCGTCCTTGGTGTAGTACTCGTCGCGGTAGATGAACATGATCATTTCTTTGCAAATTTCCTAGCTCGCTAGGCTTAAATGCAGATTTGAAGCCGAAGTCTCTCAATTTCCGTCGATGGGCCAATTTCTACGGATAGGACGGGTCCGCGCGTAGATTTGGCTGCGAGCATTCGCTGGAAATTGACTCAAATGGTGGAGCCTGTGGGCATGTGGGCGAAGGCCGAGGCGGTGGGCAACTGCCTGCAGTTGTCCACGGCAGAGGCCGGTGCGCCATCTGGCGCATCGTCCACATGTCCACAGGCCGCCGGGCGCACAGCGCCCGGCCCCCCCTTCTCGAACGATGGCGCCGCTCAGCAAACAGCTTTGCGACGTCAACGTAGCTCAACCGCGAGAAGCCCCTGCACGGCGCGCTCGGCGAATACGTCCTCGCCCTGCGCGACGGCAGCCACCTCGAGTCAGCAATGACCCAGCGCCCTCCGTCTCGTCCCGCGCGGCCGACATAAGTCGCCGCAGCTTCCACGGCATCTGAGCCTGCACAATCAGCGTTTGCGGCGAGGCGGCCAAGTTCCAACAGGCCGCCCTCAATCCAAGCCTGGGAGGGTGACAGTGGCGGAGCGTGCCCGCGTTCGTGCAACTGCCCATGCCGGCCGAAGCGCCCCCCACCGTGATGCCCACATCTTTGCAGGCTCCGGGCACCGGTTCGGTGGAGATCCGCCGTGGCAGCACCTCGGTGCAGGCCGAGCTGCCGCTGGATGCACGCAGCGCCGCCTGGCTGCGCGAGGTGCTGGGTTGATCCGCGTCGATGCCGTGTGGCTTGCGGTTCAACCCCTGGACATGCGACTTGGCACTGAGGCCGCACTGGCCCGTGTGGTCGGCATCTTCGGTGCGGCCCACCCCCACCATGCCTACCTGTTCACCAACCGGCGCGCCAACCGGCTGAAGTGCCTAGTGCACGACGGCATCGGCGTGTGGCCGCTGGAGGGTGCGAGCAAGCAGAGCCTCACCCGCGTGCAGCTCGATGCGCTCGTGCTGGGGCTGCCCTGGCAGCGCTTGGGCGACGCCGGCATCATCCGCACGATCTGAGGAACGCTGGCCGAGCTCGGCAATTGCTGGATATGCCGATGCGCTCAGGTGCGGGGTTCGGCACGATAGCCGTCCATGATCAGTGCGCAGCAGCTGGACGCCTTGGACCCGCAGACGCGGCAGGCGGTGCAGTCGCTGTGAATCGCACCGGCATTCGTGGAGGCCAGTTGGTGTGAGTCAGGCCTCAGCGGCCTGACGTTCGGCGAGTTGCCGGTAGTAGTTTGCCTCGGCCTCG
>RXJV01000063.1 GCA_003963075.1 Burkholderiales bacterium | reverse complement strand
ACTGGCACCGCCCTCACCACGGCATCGGCTGCCTGCCTCCCATGTCCCGAATCAAGAGATCACGAAAGAACCTCTTGACTCTTCACACCTAGGGCAGGGCGCGAGTCTTCACGACGGCATAGCGCGCCAGCGTCCGTTCCCTTGCCACCGCATGGTCGACCACCGGGCGCGGGTAGTCGACGCCTTGCATGGCCAACGGTGCACGCTCCCACGGCGCATGGATGGCCTTCGCATCCAGGCCGGCCAGTTCCGGGCAGTAGCGGCGGATGAAGCGACCCTCGGCGTCGAACTTTTCGCTCTGGCTGGTCGGGTTGAAGATGCGGAAATAGGGCTGGGCGTCGCAGCCGCTGCTGCTGGCCCACTGCCAGCCGCCGTTGTTGGCCGCCAGGTCGAAGTCCAGCAACTGCTGCGCGAAATAGGCCTCGCCGCGCCGCCAGTCGAGGCCCAGATCCTTGCTCAGAAAGCTGGCGGCCACCATGCGCAGCCGGTTGTGCATATAGCCCGTCTGGTTGAGCTGGCGCATCGCGGCGTCCACCAGCGGGAAGCCGGTGCGCCCTTCGCACCAGGCCGCGAACAGCGCATCGGCCGCGGGGCCCTGCTCCCAGGCGATGGCGTCGTACTCGGGCCGGAAGGCGCCGGTCATCGCATGCGGATGGTGGTGCATGACCTGGTGGTAGAAGTCGCGCCAGATCAACTCCGACAGCCACACCTCGGCGCCGCGCTGCCCCGCCTGCATGCGTTCGTGGGCCAACCGCGCCAGCCGCCGGATCGACACGGTGCCGAAGCGCAGGTGCGCGCTCAGATAGCTCGGTCCCTTGACGGCGGGGAAGTCGCGCTTGTCGGCATAGTCGGCGATGCGCTCGAGGAAGTCGGCCAACAGGGTCTCGGCGCCGCGGCTGCCCTGGCCGAGGTGGGCTGGCAGGCCGCCAGGCGCGAAGCCGATGTCCTGCAGCCCCGGCACGCCGCGTGCCAGTGGGCTCGCGGCCAGGGCGCTGACATGCTGTTCGACCGGATGGCTGGCCAGATGGCAGGCGTCGAGCCTGCGCAGCCAGGCGTTTTTGTAGGGCGTGAACACGCCATAGGGGCCGCCGGCGGCGGTCATCACCTCGCGGCGCTCGAAGACGACATGGTCCTTGAACGTCAGCAGCCTCGCGCCCAGGCGCGCCAGGCCCCCGGCCACCTGCGCATCGCGCGCCAGCGCCTGCGGCTCGTCGTCATGGTTGCAGAACACGGCCTGCACGCCGAGCTCCGCCGCCAGCCGCAGGATCTCGTCCACCGCGCGGCCGTGGCGCACGATGAGCGCGCCGCCGTGCCGGCGCAGGTCTTCGTCCAACACCTGCAGCGCGCCGAGGATGAACTCGACGCGCCGGTCGGCGCGCGGCAGTGGGTCCAGGATGTCGCGGTCCAGCACAAAGGCGCAGAACACCTGGTGGGCGTCGGTCAGCGCGCGGCACAGGGCGGCCTGGTCATCGATGCGCAGGTCGCGGCGGAACCAGACGAGGGCGCGTTCAAGGCGGTTGGCGGGGGCTTGCATGCCCACAGAATAAAATGCCGGCCATGCCCGCCGATCGGATCGTCCTGACCAACCAGTTCCTCATCGCCATGCCGGGCATGGCCGACGAGGCCTTCGCGGGCACCGTGGTCTACCTCTGCGAGCACAACGACAACGGCGCCCTGGGGCTGGTGATCAACAAGCCCATCTCGCTGACGCTGGGCAGTCTCTTCGAGAAGGTCGAGCTCAGCCCGCCCGCCGACGGCCTGGCCGAGAGCCCGGTGTTCTACGGCGGGCCGGTGCAGACGGACCGTGGCTTTGTGCTGCATGAGCCGCTGGACGGCGAAGGGCCGCACTACAACGCGACGCTGGCCGTGCCCGGCGGCCTGGAGATGACCACCAGCCGCGACGTGCTGGAGGCGTTGTCGAATGGCGCCGGGCCGCGCAAGCTGCTGGTCACCCTGGGCTACAGCGGCTGGGCCGCCGGCCAGCTCGAAGAGGAAATCGGCCGCAACGGCTGGCTGACGGTCGACGCCTCGCCGGCCATCATCTTCGACACGCCGGTCGAGCAGCGCTACGACAAGGCCCTGGGCCTGTTGGGCATCGACCCGCGCATGCTCAGCGCCGATGCGGGGCATGCCTGATGAAGCGCGACGCTGCGGCGCCGACGCTTCAATCCTTTCTTGCTTTTGATTTCGGCCTGCGCCGCATCGGCGTGGCCTCGGGCACGCGGCTGCTCGGCGCGGCCGAGCCGCGTGGCACGATCAGAGGCGGTGACTTTGACGCCATCGCCGTCCTCATCCAGACCTGGCAGCCCGATGCCCTCGTCGTCGGCGTGCCGCGCCACCTGGACGGCGCGCCACACGAGATGACGGCCAAGGCGCAGAACTTCGGCCGGCGCCTGGCTGGCCGCCACCACCTGCCGGTCTTCGAGGTGGACGAGCGCTACACCAGCGTCGCGGCCGAGGCCGAAGGCGCGCCGGACGTGGACGCCGCGGCCGCCGCGCTGATCCTGGAACAGTTTTTCAGAGAACACCCATGAGCGACCTCAAGCTGGATGCAGAAGGCCTGTACCTCGAACTCCAACGTGGCGTGCAGCGCCTGCTGAGCGCGGACACCGCCTTGGTCGGCATCTGGAGCGGCGGCGCCTGGCTGGCCGAACGGCTGGCGGCTGATCTCGGCGTGGCCGCCGGCACCATCTCCAGCGCCCTGCACCGCGACGACTTCGGTTCGCGCGGCATGGCCAAGGCCGACCACACGCGGCTGCCCTTTGACGTCAACGGCCGCGACATCCTGCTGATCGACGATGTGCTCTACACCGGGCGCACCACGCGCGCGGTCATCAACGAGCTGTTCGACTTCGGCCGCCCGGCGCGCGTGCAACTCGCGGTGCTGGTGGACCGGGGCGGACGCCAGCTGCCCATCGAGCCCGCGTTCTCCGCCGCGCGCGTGACGCTGGCGCCCGGGCAGAGCCTGCGCCTGGCCCGCGCCGGCGAGGGTCGTTTCTCCTTCGAGGTGAAGTGATGCTTTCCAAGCGAAATCCCCAGCTCAACCCGCACGGCGAGCTCATCCACCTGCTGTCGATCGAGGGCCTGCCGCGCGCGGTGATCGAGCAGATCCTGGACACCGCCGGTAGCTTCCTGTCGGTCAACGACCGTGAGGTCAAGAAGGTGCCGCTGCTGCGCGGCAAGTCGGTGTTCAACCTGTTCTTCGAGAACAGCACCCGCACCCGCACCACCTTCGAGATCGCGGCCAAGCGCCT
>RXJV01000037.1 GCA_003963075.1 Burkholderiales bacterium | reverse complement strand
TCGTGCCGCCGGCCGCGTTCTGCGCGGTCAGCGTGAAGCCGAGCTGGAAGTTTTCGCCGAGGTAGGTGAAGGCCGAGGCCGGGCTGCAGGCCAAGGCGCTGCGATGCGTGGTGGTGTTGCCGCTGACCGCAAAGCCGGCCGGCACGAAGCGGCCGACGCGCGCGTTCTGTGCGCCGGTGCTGCTGAAGACCGTGGCATCCAGCGCGAGGCCGGCGGTGCCGAGGTAGTTGCCGGTGACGGCACTGGTGTTGAGCAGGAAGCTGCCGACCTCGCTATAGCTCAGCGTCGACACCGTCGCGGTGCCACCCGTGAAGCCGCTGACGACGCCGTTGGCCAGGCTGCCGAGCACGCCGCTGGCGGGGGTCTGGGACGCCGCCACCGGCGTGAGGGCGACGCTGGCGCTGAAGCCCGGCGCCAGCCCGCCGGCCGTGACCTGGGCGAAGCTGCTGGCGGCGTCGGGCACGCCATCGTTGTTCGCGTCGGCACTGCTGCTCCAGCGGTAGGCGCCCACCGTGGCCGAGAACGCCGCACCGGCCTTGCCGAAGACCGCATCGGTGGCGGCGCTGCCGGCCGGGTTGGCCGTGCCGGCCAGCGCCAGGCCCGACACGGCGAGGGTGAAGGGCCGCACGGTCAGGTCGCCCAGGCTGCCGCTGATGGTGGCGCTGGCATAGACGCCCGAGTCGTCGTCGAGGTTGAGGGTGTATTTGCCGACGTCGGAGGTGAGCAGGTTCAGGCTGGCGATGCCGCTGGCGAAGCTCAGCGCGAGGTTGTTGCTGCTGGGTCGGGAGGCGGGCACGCTGAGGTTGCTGGCGCCGACCGCGGCGCTCGGGGCGGTCCATGGGCCGCCGTTGTCGGTGCGCCAGAGCTTGAGGTTGCGGCTGCCGCTGAAGTCGCTGGCCACGCCACAGCTGCCGGTGGTGGGATCCTTCTTGACCAGCGAGACCTGCATATCATGCGGCCGGCCGGCGACGACGATGTTGCTGCCCGCCACCAGGTTGTTCAGATCCTCGGCCCACACGAAGGCGTTGTTGCTGAAGTTGATCGCGGCCGAGGTGGTCAGCGAGCCCGACACATTGCTGTCCACGACACGGACAGAGACGCTCTGCGCCAGACTGTGGGCCAGCTGCAAACGCACCGTACCCGCATCGGCCACCGAGAACTGGTAGCTGGCCGTGCCGCTGTTGGCTGCACCCGGGGTGAGCGTGCCACTGGGCGCGGGGCCGGTGCCGGCACTCCAGTTGCCCAGGCCGGTGCTGGTGCTGAGGTTGACCAGGCCCTGGTAGGCATTGATGGTCGCGCCCGACGCATCCACCGCCGAGATGCTGACGCGTTGCGCCGCGCAGGTCGAGGCCGAACTCGGGCTGGAGATCACGAAGCCAGCCAGACTGGTGCTGCTGCAGGTGAACAGCTGGCCTGCCGGAATCGACACGAAGCCGGTGCTGCCGGGTGTTTGCCATTGCAGCCGGATCACGGCACTGGACGCGCGTTCATAGAACTCGAGCGTCACCGGCAGCAGTGCGCCCGCGGTCAAGCTCATGCTGGCGCTGTTGTCGTTGGCCACCGAATGGTCGGTCCAGTTGTCGATGACCTTGGTGCCGTTCAGGTACAGGCGCACCCCGTCGTCGGAGACGGTCCGGAAGGTGTAGCTGCCGGTCGTGGGAATGCGGATCAGGCCGGTCCAGCGCACGGAAAAGTCATCGGCAGGAATGCCGCTGGGGCCCGGTGCGCCGGTGCCCCAGTCGAAGTCGACGGTCGCATCGGTGCGGTAGGCGATGGCGCCAGTGAAGTACGCGCGCTGGACCCCGCCCTGGCTGTAGTAGGCACCGAGCAGCCCGGGCGACAGCTTTCCAGAGGTCGCCGGCACCGTGACGCTGCTGCCGGGCGGCAGTGCATTGCCCGAGGTGTCCTTCAGCGGGCTGATGCTTAGCGTCCGGTCGGCACTGATGCCGGGCGAAAAGGTCAGCACCACGCTCAGCCCGTCGGCGGAGGCGATGGCGCTGCTGAGCGTGAAGCCGCTGCCCAGGCTGTAGTTGGCGGTGTTCTGGGCCGGAGCGGCCTGCATGGGCTTGCTGAAGACGACGCTGATCTGGTTGGTGCTTCCGCACACGAGCGTGGCGGCGCTGATGGCCGGCGCGACCGTGTCCGCGATGCCGCTGTACATCCCTTGAACGCCGTCGCCCTTGGGGATCACGACGTAGCTGCTGCCGACCGGCGCCGGGCCTGACCAACTGAGTCGGGCGGACTGAGCCCCGCCGCGCTCGTAGTACTCGACCATGAATTTCACCTTGCGCCCAGCAACCAGGGGGGTGCTGCAACTGCCGGTGTAGGCCGTGGTGCTCTGGTCGACCCAGGCGTTGATCAGCGTCTCGCCGGTGTCGAAGCTGCCGTTGCCGTTGCAGTCCACGTAGAGCCGGATGCCGTCATCACCTTCGAGCCGGAAGCTGTAGGCGCCGGTCGTCGGGATCAACAGATGGCCGGTGTACCTCACCAGGTAGTAGTCAGCGCCGATGCCGGGCGCGGGGCTGTTGGTGATCAGGTAGACGTTGATGTTGTCTTCAACGCGGTCGACCGTGGCGGCACCGGTTGGAAAGCTCGGTGTGCGGGTGCTGCTGGGGTAGTTGAAATACTCGGCGCGCACGCCCGGCGCCTCTTGCGCTTGCGACAGCGGCGCAAGCAGGGCGGCCAGCCCGACCAACAGCCACGCCGCGAGCCGGGACCCTAGCCGGGACGTGAGCCGGCACGCGAGGCAGGCCATGCCGGTGAGCCGGCGCACCCAGGGTGCACAGCGCGCCGGCCGAGCGGTAGCGCCTGCCGGGCCGTGCATGCGGATCGGGCGACTGGACCTGCTCATCGGTCCGGTGCGCAGCCGGCCGGGATCGCTGCGACGCGCCGGATGGGCGGGAACGGTGCAGCGCCGGCCTGCCCATCGCGCATCAGTAGTTTTCTCGCTGGTAGACGACGCCGTCACTGCCGCGGTAAAGCCCCCAGGTGGCCCGGGCGCCGGGGTCGTTGGTCGGCGCACTGCCGCACCAGGCGCCTTGCAAAGCGGCCAGGTTGGCGCCGGCGCTCGCGGCCACGGCCGGTGTCCAGCCACCGGGATTCTTCAGGCAGGACGCATCAGTGGCTGTCGAGCCCAGCGCGATGGCGAGGTCAGCGTCTTGCGGAAGTTGCCGAAGCTCAGGTTGGCGGCGGTGATGCGAGTGCAGGAGTCCAAGGTGTTGGTGATGTAGGCGGAGCCGTTCCAGTACTGTGCCGCGAGCGGCAGCCGCAGCGCGCGGTTGGGCGCGCTGATGCCATTCTGTAGGCGCAAGCGCCCCTGACGCAGAGGGATTGTGCCGAGCAAAGCGCGGTCGACGCCGTTGGCGGGGCTGTCGGTGTCGAGATTCAGCGACAGCAGGGTCACGGCGTCGCTGTCCTGCGGGGCGATGCCGAACTGCGCGGTGTCGAAGGGTCCGTCGGGGCTGGTGGCCCGCAGCACCTGGGCGGTCAGGCCGACCGCGGCAACGCCGGCGCTCCAGCTGCCGCTGCTGGCGACCGGCACGAGCCGCCCGCCCGGCTTGAACATCGTCGTGCCGGCGATGCCGGCCAGGCTCAGGTTGGCCGGCGCCGTGAGGTCGAGCTTGGCAAAGCTGCCGCTGTAGTTCTGGGTCGTGCCGCCGGCCGCGTTCTGCGCGGTCAGCGTGAAGCCGAGCTGGAAGTTTTCGCCGAGGTAGGTGAAGGCCGAGGCCGGGCTGCAGGCCAAGGTGCTGCGATGGGTCACGCTGGGGCTGCCAAGGACGAAGCCCGCGGGCACAAAGCGACCGATGTTGCCGCTTGCCGACCCGCTGACCGGGCCGGCGCCCAGGTAGTCGCCGTCGACGACCGAGGGCGTCAGCGTGATGATGCCGACCTCGGACCAGTTGAAGCTCGTCCCGGTGGCACTGCCCCCACTGAAGCTGCCAAAGCCACTGGGATTGCCCAAGGTGCCGGCATTGCCGCCCGCCGGCTGCACCAGTTGGGCGGTGAGCTTGACACCCTCGGCGGGACTTTCCTGCCCATAGTTTGGCGTGGCAGCGTTCGCGGCGTTGATGGCGGTGACCGTGACCGAAAAGGCCCGACCGGCCGGAATGAAGGCGCCGCCGCTGGCCGACCCCGCGCCAGGATTGGCAAGCCCACCGCCGGCCACGGCACAGTTCCCGCTACCGGATGCGCTGCATTGGATGTTGCTCAGCGTGAAGCCGGCGGGCTTGGCGACGAAGCCCGTGGAGCCCTGCATCACCAAGCCGGCCTCGCTGCCGGTGATCGGCGCATAGCGGGCCAGCAGGTTGACGTTGCCGACGTCGGCGTACTGCAAGCTCGCGCTGGCCTGTCCGGTGGCGTCGAAGCCGAGGTTGAGCGTCGCCCCCGCTGTCGAACAGGTGGCGCTGACGCCGGGGGATAGCGGTGTGCCAGCGACGCGCACAGGCAGGGTGCCGCTGCTCGGGTTGGCATAGCTGCAGGACAGCGTCACGGCTTTGCTGACGTTGGCGAAGGCCGGCGTGCAGGCCAAGCTGTTGTCGGACTTGCGAACGGCCTTGATGCTCAAGGTCTGTGACTGCTCGGCCGTATGGTTGGGCACGCTCAGCAGAAAACCGCTGTCCGCCGCGGTGAAGGCGCAGGCCGGGCTGCCGAAATTGCAACTTGTGGCCGAGTTTGCCGACGGTGAGATGCCGGTGACGCCCAGCAGTACGCTGCCAGGCGTCGTGATCTGCAGGTTCTTGGTGACCGAGCTGCTGCCCGAGCCGATCACGAAGCGGGAGCCGGAGCCGTTGCCGGTCGAGCCATCCCAGTTGACCGTCGGGCTGCCGCTGGCCGTGAACTGGGCCGACAGGCCACCGGTGTAAAGCGAGCTGCAGGCGGCGTCTGCGCAGGCGCGCACCGTCAGTGTGCTGGGTGTACAGGTCAGGCCACTGCCGCTGCTGTGTTGCACCTCCAGGTGATCGATCACATAGCTGGGGCAGGCATGCGTCGCGTTCATTGCGGTGTTCACCTGGGCCTGGGTCAGCACGTAGTTGTAGACCTGCACTTCGTCGATCTGGCCGTTGGCCGAGTTCAGCGTGCCTTGGGTATCTGCCACGCCGATCGGGTTGTCGCCGATGAAGAGGTAGCCGGCTTGCGAGGTCACGCTGCCGCTGCTGGTGAAGGCCGCGGTCGTCGGCGTGCCGGCGTTGACGAAGATCTGCAACTGGTCCTGGTTGCTGCCCGCCAGGCCGTTGAAGTTCCAGACGACCGCGATATGCACCCAGGTGCCGGCCGCGAAGGATTGGACCGCCGTCGTGACGCTGCGCACCACCCCCGTGCTGTCGGTGATCTCCAAGACCAGGCTGCCGCCGGCGGTCTTGCTCAGAAAGAACCATTGGCCCGCCACCGCAGTGGCGTCCAGCAGTTGCGCTGCGGCGGCGCCGGTGCCGCTCCAGGGCGCATTTGATCGGTACCAGAAGGCGACGGTGCCGGTACCTTGCAGGTTGAGGCTGCTGTCGCCGAGATTGAGCCCGGTGCGCACGGCGTTGACGGCGGTTGGGTTGGCGGCGGTGGATGGGATGTCGGCCGCGCGGCAGACCTTGCCGCTGCCCGTGGTCTGGGCGTCACCGACGGCCTGACCATGCCTGGCGGCGCTGGTCGAATCCTTCACCTGCCCAGCCGTGCCGGGTACCCAGGCGCTTTCGTCGAATGCATAGGTGGCGATGGGGCCGGGGAGGAAGAACTTGATGGCCGAATTGGCCGTAGGTTCGACCGAGGCCCCGAAGCTCAGCACCTGATAGTCGCTGGTCGACAGCTGCCAACCAACTTGGGCCGTGCCGGTACCGCCATGCTGAAAATTGTTGCCGTACTGGTAGATGAAGCTGCCATCCTCATTGAGGATGATCTGCAGGTCGAAGCCACCGCTGGTGGTGCTTGAGTTGACCCATTCAGGGACACGCTTCCAGGTCACGACGAACTGGCGCGCCGGCGCGCTGCCCAAGGTCGCAAAGCTGATGTAGCAGGTGGCGCTGCTGGTGCATGGCGTCTTGCTGCTGCTGGACGGGTAATTGGGTACGTCGACGAGGTTGGTCGGGTCCAGGTCCACACCGAACACCTTCATCGTGAAGTTCATGCTGGTGTTCGGGTAGCCGTAGGGGTAGGTCTGGGGCGGCCCGATGGACTGGGTGCCAGCGCCGCAGGTCGTGTTGCCGAACTGCAGTCGCCCGTTGGTCATGATGTAGGCCGACGTGAAGTTGGTCGTACCGAACTTGAACGTGAAACCGATCGGGATCGGGTCGCTGAGGGTGTCGTCCAGCACCGGAACACTGGTCGCACAGCCGCTGGAGCTGTTGAGCTTGTAAGGCGTGGTGTTGTAGCCGACCTTGGTATGCGTGCTCGAGTCAATGAAATTGAAGCTGGTCGACGCGCTGGTATAGGTCTGAGCCTGCACGGGCAGGGCGGTGCAAGCGACGATCATGCCCAGCCAGAGTGCAACGCGACGCGCCAGCGATGGCTGCTTGAGCGTCCTCATTTGTTCAGCGTCCGGCTCAGCTGCCGCTCGGCATAGTTGGCCTCGGTCGTTGCGCCGTTCGGGCAGGCACCGCTGCTCGGGAGGTTGCAGGCGGTCGCGAGCAGCTCGTAGAAGGCCAGGGTCTGGTCGCCATCGCTGACGGTGCCGCTGGCGGGCGTGCGCGTGCAGCTGACGGTCACGGTGAAGCCGGAGAGCTGGTCGGGCAGCGCGAGGCTTTTGGTGGCGAAGCAGGCCGGGCGGGCCGTGCCGGCCAGGACCTGGTAGCTGCCCCACTCCAGGCCGGCCAGCGCCGCCTGGTAGGCCTTGGCGGCGGCGAGCTCGCTGGCGGAGCCGAGCTGCTGGCGCTGGCTCAGCGACGCCAGCGCCACCCCCAGCGCGGCAAGCACCACGAGGATGAAGAGCATGGACATCATCGTGAATCCGGGCCTTCGTGTGGGCAAACCGCGGGCGCGCATGGTCAGGGCAGGTTGTCGACGTGGACGGCGTGGTAGAGGTTGATCGTCTCGCCGTTGCGGCTCAGCGAGAGCTGCAGCGTCACCAGCGCATAGCGGGCCGCCACGGCGCCGGCACTGTAGGTGAACTGGCAGGCAGACACGTCGCGGGCCAGCACGGCGGCGGTGCCGGCGGTCGGTGGATCGGGCTGGGTGGCGGAGAAGCCGTAGCCGCTGTAGCGGGTGAGGGTGCCGACGGTCAGGTCGCAGCGGTAGCTCACCGGGGGCTCGATCGCATAGACCCGAAAGGGGGGCGACTGCAGCGCGTTCGGCAATGGCGCGCCGCTGAGACCGACGCTGGTGGCACTGCCCGCCGGGCTGGTGGCGGTGCGCACATTGGACAGCGTGTAGGCATCCGCATCCGGGGTGCCGGCGCCGAGGTTGTACCAGGCCAGCTGCTGGCCGGCGCGGCTGAGCTTGAGCGGCGGGCCGACGATGTCAAACACCGTGTCGACGACGCCGAACAGCAGCGGGTTGCCGCTGTCGGTCGCGTAGCGGGCGGCGCCGCTGACGGGGATCAGCTCCAGGCTCTGGCCATTGGCCGACACCCGGGCGCTGTTGGGCAGGGCTTGGGCCAGGTCGCGCGCGATGCGGCGCAGAGCGGTGTCGGCCGCGTCGCCGAGCTGGGCTCGCGCCGAGCTGGAGAAGTAGGCGGTCGTGGCCGGAGCGATGAACAGGGCCACGATGCCGATGACCACGCCGGTGATGGCGATCACCATCACCGCCTCGATCAGCGTGAAGCCGCGCGGCCGACCGGCTGGGCCTGCGAGACGCCGGGCCGGCGCGCGCTCAGTTCGCATCGTTGGGCGCATAGCGGGTGCGCCAGCCCTGCAGGCTGAGGGTGCTGTTGTCGGGGCCGGTAACGGTCACGGTGATCTTCAGCGCTTCACTCGCGGGCACGATGTCCAGCGCCGTGTTGGCGACGGCCACCGAGGCCTGATAGCCGCTCAGGCCGGACACGGCCGCGTTGGTCACATCGCGAATGCCGTTCATCGAGAAGCCGGCATAGTCGTTGACGTTGTTGAAATAGCTGACCGGTCCGTAGCGGGTCTGGCCGGCCTCCGGGCCCAGGGCCTCGGCCGTCGCGCAGCCGGCAGCGCTGGTGGCCGTCGAGTAGTTCGGGTCCAGATCGGGGTCGCACCAGGTGAAGGGCATCAGCTCGACCTCGCGCAGCAGCGACTCGGCGATGGCGAGTTGCTGGCGGCGGATCAACGGGTCGACGCTGGCCCTGGTGGCGGTGGCGAAGACCATCAGCATCGCGCTCAGCGCGATGCCGACGACGACGATGAAGAGCAGCAGTTCGATCAGCGACAGGCCGCTCGGGCGCTGACCGGGACGCAGGGCCGGCATGCGCGGGATGCTAACCGACCCCGTCATCGCTCAAGCCTCAGGGCGTGGCGTACATGAGCCCGGTATCGGCCTCGATGCGGTAGGCCTGGCTGTAGCTGCCGTAGGCGACCGTGACGGTGAGTGCGGCGCCGGTGCTGGTGGCCGTCGTGCCGCTGTTGCCGCTGTTGAAGGTGGCCGTCCGGCTGCCGCCCTCGGCAATGCAGGGGCTCTCGGTGGCTGGACAGGGCAGGCTGGCAATCGCGGTTCCGCTGCCGTAGGCCCAGCTGACGCCGCTGCCGGTGATGGTGGCGATGATGGGCCGGCGCTGCTGCAGCGCCAGCCTGAGCATCGCCTGGTGGCGGGCCTGCAGGTCGTCGCCAAATGCGCGCAGCCGCCACAGCGTCGTGTCCACCACCCGAGGGAGGGCGAACACCGCCAGGGCGGCTGTGATCACGATGACGAGGATCAGCTCGATCAGCGTGAAGCCGGGCGCCGCGCGCGGCGCCTTGGGCATCAGATGCCGGTGGCCGTGAAGTTCACGGCAACGGTCGGGCTCGTGCCAACGGCCGCCGACGTGCCGGCCTGGCGCACCACGCAGGTCGTTGAGGTGGTGTCCACGGTGAGGGCAGCTGAATCGATGGTGTAGCCGCTCGGCAGGCCGCCTTGCAGCGAGGTGGCGACGTCGGTGCAGTTGGCGACGGCATTGCCCTTGGACGAGTTGGCCTTGCGGCTGGCGTAGTTGATGGCCGAGGCCGAGCTCAGCGCACCGGCCACGCCGTTCAGGGCTGCGACCTTGGCGTCGGCATCGACGCTGACGAACTTGGGCAGGGCGACGGCGGCCAGCACGCCGAGGATGACGATGACCATCACCAGTTCGATCAGGGTGAAGCCGGATTGCTGATGTTTCTTCATGGGGTCTTCCTGCGCGATGCGCTGTGGTCCAAGATGAAAAGACTATCAGCCAGGCTCGCGGCCTTGAAAAGTGAATTGCGCACGGGTTCGCACCGCGGTTGCTCAGCGCCCGCAAACCGTGGTGGGGATCACACGCGCGGGGGTCAGCGCCCCATCGCGGCCTGGCCGAGATTCCACAGCGGCAGGAAGACGCCCAGGGCCAGTACCAGCACCATCGCGCCGATGATGGCCAGCAGGATGGGCTCGATCGCAGCCGACAGACCCTTGATCGCGTAGTCGGTCTCGCGTTCGTACATCTGCGCGATCTCGGTCATCAGCGTGTCGAGCTCGCCGGTCTCCTCGCCGACCGCAATCATCTGCAGCACGATCGGTGTGAAGACGCCGGTGCCGGTCGCGCAGCGGGAGATGCTCTCGCCACGCTCGACGCCGTCGCGCATCTGCTCGATGCGGGCGCCGATATAGGCGTTGTCGACGGTCTGGGCGACCACGGTCATGGTCTGGCTGATCGGCACGCCCGAACTGCTGGCCAATGCGAAGCTGCGTGCAAAGCGGGCCAGCGTGGCCTTGAGCACGATGTTGCCGGCGATGGGCAGCCTGAGCTTGAAGCGGTCCCAGGCGTAGCGGCCGCCCGGGGTGGCGATCCAGTTGCGCCAGGCGAGGCCGGCGCCGATCAGGCCGGCCACCACCAGTGGCCACCACCGCACCGTCCAGCCCGAGAAGCCGAGCAGGATGCGCGTCATCAGCGGCAGCTCGGTCTTGAAATGGGCGAAGACCTCGGCGAACTTCGGTAGCACGAAGAGGTTGATGATGACCAGCGCGATCGCCATCGCGCTGACGACCATGATGGGGTAGCGCAGCGCCTGCTTGATGCGGGCGCGGATGTCGAGCTCGAACTCCAGGTGTTCGGACAGGCGCTGGAAGACCTCGGTCAGCCGGCCGGTCAGCTCCCCGACGCGCGTCATCGCGACATAGAAGGCGCTGAACACGGCCGGGTGGCGGGTGAAGGCGGTGGCCAGCTCGCGGCCCTGGTCGAGGCTGGCGCGCACGTCCTGCAGCAGGTGGATGATGCCGGGGTGGGAGGTGGACGCCTCCAGGCCGGCCAGCGCGCGCAGGATGGGCACGCCAGCTTTTTGCAGCGTGTACATCTGGCGCGTCAGCACCAGCGTGTCGTCCAGCGTGATCGGGCGGGCCAACAGGGCCTCCAGCCAGGCGCCGCCCGAGGCGGCGCTGGCGGCAGCCAGCGTCGGCTCGATGCTGACCGGCACGACGCCGCCGGCCATCAGCTGGGCGGCCACGGCATCGCTGCTCGCAGCATCGACGATGCCTTCCACCAGTTCGCCGCGGCCGTTGCGGCCTTTGAACGCGAAGTTCATGTCGACTCCGGTCGTCGTGGCTTGAAAATTGTGAGCCGTGGCCCGCGGGTTATGGGCTCGCGGCTCGATGCCGCGGGCGTCGCCGGCGCCTGCGCGGACCGACCAGGCGGGCCGGCGTGCAGCGGCGCGAGACGGGCGAGGGCCGGGTTCATTCCGCGTCGACGCTGATGCGTACCGCCTCGGCCAACGAGGTCCTACCCTCGCGCACCAGGGCCAGGCTGCGATCGGCCAGCGTCTTGCCCTTGAGGGCGCGGCGCGCGGCACTCAGGAAGGCGCCGGCATCGCTTTTCTGGATGGCCAGGGCCATGTCCGGGTCCAGCTCCAGCATCTCGTAGATGCCGCGCCGGCCCTGGTAGCCGGTGCCGTGGCATTCGGCGCAGCCGCGGCCTTTGACGCTTTGCACCGGGCCGGCCGCCTCGCCGTTCAGTGCCAGCACCTCGTTGACCCAGGCCTGCTCCTGCGGCGTGGCCAGGTGGGGCTCGGCGCAGTGCTTGCAGACGCCGCGCAGCAGGCGCTGGGCCAGCACGGCCTGCAGCGACGTGGCCACCATGAAGGGCGGGGCGCCCATGTCGAGCAGCCGGAAGGGCGTGGACACCGTGTCCTTGGTGTGCAGCGTGCTTAGCAGCAGGTGGCCGGTGATGGCGGCGCGCAGGCCGATCTCGGCGGTCTCGGCGTCGCGCATTTCGCCGACCAGGATGACGTCGGGGTCCTGGCGCAGCGCGGCGCGCAGCACCTTGGCGAAGCTGAGCTCGATCTTCTCGTTGACCTGGACCTGGGTCAGGCCCGGCAGGCGGTATTCGATCGGGTCTTCGGCCGTGATGATCTTGAGTTTTTCCGAGTCCAGCTCGGCCAGCGCGGCGTAGAGCGTCGAGGTCTTGCCCGAGCCGGTGGGGCCGGTCACGAGGATCATGCCGGCGTCCCGGCCCAACAGCTCGCGGAAGCGCTTGAGCATGTCGTCCGGCATGCCGATCTGTTCCAGCCGGCGCAACGCCGACCCCTGGCCGAGCAGGCGCATCACGACCGATTCGCCGTACTGGCTGGGCATGGTCGACAGGCGAACGTCCAGCGTGCGGTCCGACAGCCGCAGCGTGAAGCGGCCGTCCTGGGGCAGGCGCTTTTCGGAGATGTCGAGCCCGGCCATCAGCTTCAGGCGCTGGGCCAGCGCCGGTGCGATGCGCTTGTCGGCCTGGGTCAGCGTCTGCAGCAGCCCGTCGACGCGGTTGCGGATCAGCAGCTCGCCTTCCTGCGGCTCGATGTGGACATCGGATGCGCCCGCGCGGGTGGCGTCCTCGAACACCGACTGCAGCAGGCGCACGACCGGCGCGCCCTCCTGGCCGACGCTGGCCTGCAACGTGCCGAAGTCCACCGCGTCGCCGAGGTCCTTCTCCAGCGCCTTGGCCAGACCCGAGATTTCGTCGCTGCGGCGGTAATGCTTGTCGTAGGCGGCGGCCAGCTGGCTATCCGCGACGACCGCCATCGCCAAGCGCCGCTTGAGGATCTTGGCGAGTTCGTCGAAGCCGAACAGGTCCAGCGGGTCGGCCATGGCCACCAGCAGCGTGTCGCCGCGATCCTCCAGCACCAGCGCCCGGAAGCGCCGCGCCGGCGTCTCGGGCAGCAGGCGCACCAGCTCGGTCTTCAGCGGAAAGGTCTTGAGGTTGACAAAGGGCGCGCGCAGCTGGCGGGCCAGCACATGGGCCAGTGCCTCCTCGGTGATGAGGTTGGCTTCGATCAGGATGCGGCCGAGCTTTTTGCCGGTGGCACGCTGCAGCTCCAGGGCCTGCGTCAGCTGATCGGCCGAGATCAGCTGCTGCTCGACGAGGACATCGCCCAGCCGGAGTTTGGGGCGTGGGGCTGCAGTGGTGGTGTCGGCGGTCGCTTCACTCATCGCTTCATGGGCTCCAAATAGGCTGCGTCGCTGAAACCGGAGGCGCGAGACGACCTTCCCGAGCGATCGCCGCCGAACCGGCTTGGCCGGGCCGCGGGCAGCCCCCCATCAGGGGCGCGCGCGAAGCGCTGGGGGGTGGGGTCGTCCTGCTCATGTGTTGCTCGTGGCGTGGACCTCGGCGATGGTGGTGATGCCCTGCAGCACCTTGACGATGCCGTCCTGGCGCAGCGAGCGCATGCCTTCGCCGAGGGCGGCAAGCTGGATTTCCTCGGCGCGCGCTCCGGTCTGGATCAGGCGCCGCAGGTTTTTGGACACGGTCAGCAGTTCGTGCAGGCCGGCGCGCCCCTTGTAGCCGCTGCCACCGCAGGCGCCGCAACCGGGGCTGGTGTACTTCATGAGCCGCCCGCTCTGGCCGTAGAGCGTGATCCACTCGGACATCAGCGCCAGCTTGCTCGGCCGCGCGTCGGCAGGAAAGACGTGCAGGTAGTCGTCCAGCAGCTCGCCGAGATCGGCCTCGGACAGCGGCTCGCTGGTCTGGCATTTGCTGCAGCACCGCCGCACCAGACGCTGGGCCAGCACCGCGAGCAGCGAGTCGGCAAAATTGAAGGGGTCCATGCCCATGTCCAGCAGCCGGGTGATGGTTTCCGGCGCGCTGTTGGTGTGCAGGGTTGACAGCACCAGGTGGCCGGTCAGCGAGGCCTCGACCGCGATCTCGGCTGTTTCCTGGTCGCGGATTTCGCCCACCATGATGACGTCGGGGTCGGCGCGCAGGAAGGCGCGCAGTGCCTTGGCAAAGGTCCAGTCAATCTTCGGGTTGACCTGGACCTGGCGCAGCCCGGCCTGGGTGATTTCGACCGGATCCTCGGCGGTCCAGATCTTGCGTTCCGGCGTGTTGATGTGACTGAGGGCCGAATGCAGCGTCGTCGTCTTGCCGGAGCCGGTCGGTCCAACGCACAGCACCATGCCGTAGGGCCGGCCGACCGCGGACTGCAGCGCGGCGAGGTTGGCGGGCGACAGCCCGATGCGCTCCAGCGGCATGGGCTTGCTGGACGCCAGCAGGCGCATGACCACGTCCTCCAGCCCGTTGTTGGTCGGGATGGTGGCGACGCGCAGCTCCAGCTTGTGCTGGGGCGAGAAGCGGGCGAAATTGATCTTGCCGTCCTGGGGCTTGCGACGCTCGGAGATGTCGAGGTCGCACATGATCTTGATGCGCGCGATCATCGCGTTGCGGTAGGTGTGCGGCAGCTCCAGGTAGGGCTGCAGCACGCCGTCGCGGCGGAAGCGGATCTTGAGCTTTTCGCGGCCGGCATAGGTCTCGACGTGGATGTCGGACACGCCCTGGCCGTGTGCCTCGATGATCATGGTGTTGATCAGCCGCACCAGCGAGTTGTCGCTCTGCTCGATGGGCGCATCTTCGGCACCACCCCGCTCGCTGCTGTCGCGTTCCAGGCTTTCGATCAGCTTGTTGGAGCTGTCCGGCACGAAGTCGGCCTGGAAGTCCGGCAGCGCCGTGTCGGCCCGCTGCTGGGGGCCATCCCCGCCGAAGCGCTCGAAGGTGCTGGGCACCGCAAACTGCAGCGTGCCGAGCTTGGTCAGCGTCGGCACCACCTTGAGCTGGGTGATGAACTCGACCTCGTCGATCGCGTCGCGCCGGGTCGGGTCTTCCATCGCAACGATGAGCCGGCCGTCACGCAGGACCAGCGGCAGCACCTCGAGCCGCTTGGCGACCGCATAGGGCAGCTTGCGCACCGCATCGGGCTCGATCGCAAAGCTCTCGACATTGACCACCGGGTAGCCCATCTTGCGGGCCAGGGCCGACTGCAGCTGCGCACGGCTGATGACGCCCTTGCGCACCAGCAGTTCGCCCAGCGGCACGGAGCGGTCCTCGCGCTGCTGGCCGAGCGCAATCTCGAGCTGCTCGGGCGTCACCAGCTCAAGCGCGAGCAGGGCCTCGCCGATGCGCACCATCGGCATCTTGGCCTGCTGCTCGATGGCCTGCAGCAGCTGTTCTGCGGTGACGATGTTCTGGTCCACCAGGATGTCGCCGACCCGGCGCTGGCGCAGGCCGTTCTGCTCCGCCGCCGCGGCACTGAGCTGCTCCGGCGTGACCAGCTTGTCCTTCAGCAGCAGATCGCCGATGCGCTCGCCGATCTCGAAATGCGACAGCACCTCGCGCGGCACGAAGACGCGGCGCACCGAATCGTCGTTCTCGGACAGCGGCGGAAACAGGAACAGGCCCAGCTTGTCATGCTGGTGGCCGATCGTGACGCCCTTGAGCTCGTCGCCGCCGTTGAAGACCAGGCGGAAGTCGCTGCGCGGCCGTTGGTCGACGCTGAGCGGCGAGTTCAGGTCGCCGGCATGGCGCGGTGGCACCACCACCGGGTTGAGCAGCTTGATCGCCCGGAACTGGCTGAACTTCAACGGCATGCCGTTGCGTGCCGGCGGCACGTTGATGGTCACCAGGCGGGTTGCCATGTCCAGGGACAGCAGCTGGCCATTGCTGCGGCTGTTGTTCAGCCCAAGGATTTCACACGGCTCGGAGCCGCGCTGCGCCTGCGCCTGAGGGTAGGCCGCATAGGGCGGGGTGGGCCAGAGAAAGCCGGACACCGGCCCGCCCGCAGCAGCGGCGGATGTGTCGGCGTCGCCATGGGGCCAGGGCAGGGGCTGTGACGGGTCGGACATGGATTCGCGCAAATGGACTGCGCACCATTATGGAGGGCCACTCGCATGGCGCCGGCGTGCCGAGGTCTGCCCGCCAATCGCCACGGCGCCGCTGCTGCGCGCGGCTTCAGTCCTGGGTGTACTGGCGCCAGCGGGCGCTGGCCCGGCGCATCAGTTCGACCTGGCGGTTGAAGCGGCGGCAGTTGCGGCAGATGCGCTGATGCAGCCGCATCGCCAGGCGCTCGGTCAGCGGCAGGCGGCGGTCTTCGGCTTGCAGGACGAGCGCCGTGGTCTCGCGGCAGGTCAGCATCGGCTTGATCAATTCACCTCTCCAGCGGCCTTCTGCGCGAACCAGCCGGCCTGCAGACACTCTTTGAGTCTCAAGCGGGCCCGGTGCAGCATGACCCAGAGGGTGGTCGGCGTGATCGAGAGTTCCTTACAGATTTCGTCGGACTCCAGCTCCAGCCACTCGCGCATCATGAACAGCCGGCCCTGCTGGCCGGGTAGCTTCTCGACGCAGGCCTCCAGCACGCGCATGAAGTCCATCTGGCGCAGCGCGTCCTCCGGATTGCCCCAGTCATGTTGGGTCTCGCGCCAATGGCCGTTGCTGGAGAACAGCATGTCTTCCAGGTCCTCGCCATCCTCGGTCGTGGCCGAGGTCGACAGTTCGCGGCTGTTCTTGCGAATCTGATCGACCAGCTTGTGCTTGAGGATGCCGATCAACCAGGTCTTGATCTGGCTCGCGCCGGCAAAGGCCTGCGGCTTTTCCAGGGCCGCCAGCAAGGTGTCGGACACCGCGTCCTCGGCCCAGGCCGGGTTGCGCAGCTGCAGCCGCGCATACTTCAGCAGGGTGGGGCGCAGGGCTTCGATCTGGCGAAAGTAATCCGAAGAAGCGTTCATGGCGTATGGTGAATGCCGAGGCAGTGTAAGGACAGGTCAGGTCCTTGCGACTTCAGCTTCGTCCGCCCATCATCAACACCGTTGCCCGCGCAACGCAATTTGGAGAACCTGTCCATGAAGACCCAAGCCCTCGTGTCCTCTGCCCTCGCCGCTGCCCTGTCCCTGGGCGTCGTGGCCCAGGCACAAGCCCAAGACAAGGCCAAGGAGAAATGCTTCGGCATTGCCAAGGCTGGCCAGAACGACTGCGCCAACCTGAGCGGCAGCCATGCCTGCGCGGGCCTGAGCAAGGTCGACAACGGCGTCGACGAATGGAAGTACGTCGCCAAGGGCAGCTGCAAGAGCTCCGGCGGCATGACCGCCGACGAGGCCAAGGCCAAGATCAAGAAGTAAGCCTTGCCGGCTTCACCCCCTTCGGCCGCGCCAGCCCGCCCCCCGGTGGGCATCGGCTGGCGCCAGCCGCATTACGAGGCGCTGCTCGATCAGCGCCCCGACCTCGACTTCATCGAGGTCCATTCCGAAAACTTCTTCGCCGATGGCGGCGCCACGCTGGCCGTGCTGGATGCCGGCCGCGCGGCCTATCCGGTCAGCCTGCACGGCGTCGGCCTGGGCCTGGGCTCGGCCACCGGCCTGGATGACTGGCATCTGCAGCGCCTGGTCCGGCTGGCGGACCGGGTGCAGCCTCGCTGGGTGTCCGACCATGCCTGCTTCGCCCGCGTCGGCTCGGGCCTGCACGCCGCGGACCTGCTGCCCATCCCCTTCACGGACGAGTCGCTCGATCTGCTCGTGCGGCATGTCGATCAGGTGCAGCAGGCGCTGGGCCGGCGCATGCTGGTCGAGAACATCAGCGCCTATGTCGGCTGGTCCGGCGACACGCTGGCCGAGCCCGAGTTCTTCAATGCCCTGACGCAACGCAGCGGCTGCGGCCTGCTGCTGGATGTCAACAACCTCTTCGTCAACGCCCGCAATGCCGGACTCGGGCCGGTCGCCGCGGCGCAGCAGGCGATGCGCTGGGTCGATGCGATCCGGCCCGGCAGCGTCGGCGAGATCCATCTCGCCGGGCATTGCGAGCGCCCCGACGGCCTTGTCATCGACGACCATGGCAGCCGCGTCCGTGACGAGGTCTGGCAGGTCTATGCCCACGCCATCGGCCGCCTGGGCCCGGTGCCGACTTTGATCGAGTGGGACACGGCCGTGCCCGACCTCGATGTGCTGCTGGCCGAGGCCGGCCGGGCAAGGTCGCTGCTGGCATGAAGGCCGCGCAGCAGGCCCTGGTGGACGCGCTGCTGGGCCGCGCCGACATGCCGCCGGGCCTGACCGGCGGTGCGCGCGGCCTGGCAGCCTACCGTGGCAACCTGCAGGCCTTGTCGGCCCAGGCCCTGGCAGTGCCCTTCGGGCGGCTTCATGAGGCCTTGGGTGCGGACGAGTTCGCGGCGCTGGCCTGGAGCTTTTGGCGTGCCCATCCGCCCGAACGCGGAGACCTCGCACAGTGGGGTGGGGCGCTCGAAGCCTTCCTCGTGGAGCGTGCCGGTGAGGACTCGGGTCTGCCCGACCTGGCCCGGCTGGACTGGGCCCTGCACCGCGCCGAGCGTGCCGCCGATGCCGAGCTGGATGCCGACTCCCTGGCAAGGCTTGGCGACTGCCCGGCCGAGTCGCTCTGGCTTCAACTGCGCCCCGGCGTGGCCCTGCTGGCGCAATCGAACGGGCCGGTGCTGGTGTGGCGCCAAGGCTGGCGTGGCCGCTGGCAGGCGTTGACGGCGGCTGAGGCCGCGTTCATGCGGGCCGTGCTCGACGACGTGAATCTTGCAGACGCCATCGGCGCTGCGCAGGTGAAAGGTTTGAGCGCCGCAGCCGACTTTGATTTCGGCGCCTGGCTTCAGGCAGCGCTTCAGAACGCCTGGCTGCAAGGGGTCCGTACCACGGCCCTGCAGCCCACCTCGCACAGGATCACAACCCGATGAAAACCTTGATTTCCGCGGCGCTGCGCGCCTTCACCGACCCGGGCCTGACGCCCACGCGGATGCCGGCCCCGCTCGGCGCATTGAACAGCCAGTTGCAGTCGCTGGCCCTGCTGGCGGCGCGGCTCTACGTGGCGCAGATCTTCTTCAACTCGGGCCTGATCAAGCTGCGTGACTGGTCGGCGACCCTGGCCCTGTTCCATGACTACTACCAGGTGCCGCTGCTGCCGCCGACGCTGGCCGCCTACCTGGGCACGGGCGGCGAGCTCTTGATCCCGGTCCTGCTGGTGCTGGGCCTGGCCGGGCGCTTCGCCGGCGTGGGGCTGTTCGCGGTCAACCTGATGGCGGCGCTGTCGCTGCCGATGGAAGACCTGTCGCCGGCCGGCGAGCTGCAGCACATCCTGTGGGGCGTGCTGGCACTGGGCATTGCGCTGTTCGGCGCGGGCCGCTGGTCGGTCGACCGCTTCATCGGCCGCTTCATTCCCGCGGCCTGAAGCTCAGGATCATCAGCGGCGGCACCCGCCCGTCGACGTCACGCGGCAGGCTTTCGGCCTTCTCGATGGCCCGCAGCACGGCGCGATCCCAGTCGGCATCGCTGCTGGCCTTGAGCACCTTGGTGCCGAGGATGCGACCGTCGGGCGCCAACGCCACCTGGACCTCGGCGGTCGGGTTGGCGGCGCCGTCATCGGCATAGATGATCAGTGGCCGGATGCGCGCCTTGACGCGGCCCGCGTAGCCGGCTGACGGCGCGGCGCTCTGCAGCGCGCTGCCGGTGGAGCCCTGAGCACCGGTCGCCCCGGCCAGGCCCTGGATGCGGCGCAGCTGCTCCTGCCGAATCGCTTCTCGGCGCGCGTCGGCGTCCTTGGCCTCTTTCGCTTCCTTGGTGTCCTTCGCGGCCTTCTCCGCTTTTTCCTTTTTGCGGTCCTGCTCTTCCTTGGCCGCTTTTTCCTTGGCGAGCTTGTCCTTGGCCGCCTTTTCGCGCTCCAGCTGGGCGGCTTCCTCGCGAGCCTTGTCTTCCTTGAGCTTCCTCGCCTTGGCGATGGCGATTTCCGCGTCGCGCTGCTGCTGGGCCGCTTCTTCGGCAGCACGCTGCTGGGCTTTCGTATCGGGCTTGGGCGCCTCGGGTTCGGGCTCGGGCGGTAGTTGCTCCTTGGGCGCAGCCACCTGCGGCACGGACGACCACAGCTCGGCCTCGAAGGCGGGCGTGGCGTCGCTGCGCCAGTTCAGGCTGTAGCTCAAGGCCAGGACCAGCAGGCCATGCGCCAGCAACGCCAGCAGCACGCCGCGGCCGATGCCGGCCGCCTCGGGCGGGCGCAATGTGGCGGCGGCCATCAGCTGGACGACGCGCCGCTCTTCACGGCCAGGCCGACGCGCTGGATGCCGGCGCGCTGCAGCGTGTCCATGACTTGCACGACGGCCTCGTATTTGACGGCCTTGTCGGCGGAGATGACGACCGGGCTCGTCGCGTCCTGGCCCTGGGCCTTCTTGACGCGCTCGGCGAGGCGGTTCATCGGGATGGATTCAGGCTCCAGCTGGTCGACCTTGATCTTGAGCTTCTCGTCGGTGCCGACGATGACCTGGATGACATGCTCGGGCTGCTGGCGGCTTTTGCCGACGCTGGGCAGGTCGACGAGGCCGGTGGTGATCAGCGGCGCGCTGACCATGAAGATGATGAGCAGCACCAGCATCACGTCGATGAATGGCACCATGTTGATCTCGTTCATCGTGCGGCGACGGCGGCCGCTGCCTCGGCTGATGGTCGCGGCCATGTCAGTGCACCTGGGTGGCGTTGCGCTGCAGGATGTTGGAGAACTCCTCGATGAAGGTCTCCAGCGTGATCGCGCTGCGGTCGATCTGGCGCGCGAAGCGGTTGTAGGCCAGCACGGCCGGGATCGCCGCGAACAGGCCGATGGCCGTCGCCACCAGGGCCTCGGCGATGCCCGGCGCGACGGTGGCGAGCGTGACCTGGGTCAGGTTGGACAGGCCGACGAAGGCGTGCATGATCCCCCAGATCGTGCCGAACAGGCCGACGTAGGGCGAGACGGAACCGACGGACGCGAGGAAGGACAGGTTGCTTTCCATCGCATCCAGCTCGCGCTGGAAGCTGGCGCGCATCGCGCGGCGGGCGGCGTCCAGCAGCGCGCTGGAGTCGGCCACGCGGCGCTCGCGCAGCTTCAGGAACTCGCGCATGCCGGACGCAAAGATGCGCTCCAGCGGCGCGCCGTCGGTGCGGTTGCCCACCGACTGGTAGAGGTCGTTGAGGTTTTTGCCGCTCCAGAACTCGGCCTCGAAGGCATCGTTGCGGCGCTTGATCTGGCCCAGGCCGATCAGCTTGCCGAAGATGACGCTCCAGCTCGCGAGCGACACCAGCAGCAGGCCGGCGATGACGAGCTGCACCGCGAAGCTGGCATGCAGGATCAGGGAGATGATGGAGAGGTCTTGGTTCATGCGGACATCGCTGCAGCGACAGCGTCTGGAAGGCGTTGGGGTTTGAGGTCGTGGGCGCGCACGCAGCCGATGCGGATCTCGCCTTCGCACAACAGCGTGTCGCCGCGCAGCGCACGCTGGTGCACGACCAGGCTGGCGCGGCCGGCGGGCTCGGGCTCGACGGTGATGGTGAGCAGGTCGTCCAGCTTCGCGGGCGCCAGATAGCGCAGGCGGGTGTCGGCGACCACGAAGATCACGCCCGTCTGTTCGCGCAGCCGCTGCTGCTCGACACCGGCGGCGCGCAGCCACTCGGTGCGGGCGCGCTCGAAGAACTTCAGATAGTTGGCGTAGAAGACGATGCCGCCGGCGTCGGTGTCTTCCCAGTAGACGCGGATCGGGAAGTCAAAGCGCGTCATGCCAGCACCCCGCGCAGCCGCGCAACGGCTTCGTGCAGGTCTTCCATCGACGATGCGAAGGACAGCCGCATCCAGCGCTGCGGGTCGGCCAGGCCGAAGTCGCGGCCCGGGGTCAGCGCGACCTGGGCGCTCTCCAGCAACTGGTGCGCGAAGACCCAGCTGTCGGCATGGTGGCGGCTGACATCCATCCACGCATAGAAGGCGCCATCGGGCGTGACCGGCACCGACAGCCCCAGCGCGTTCAAGGCCGGCACGATGTAGTCGCGACGCGCCTTCAGCTCGGCGCGACGGCGCTCGAACTCGTGGAGGGACTCGGGCTCGAAGCAAGCCAGCGCCGCGCGCTGGGACAGCGTGGACGGGCAGATGTAGAGGTTCTGGGCCAGCCGCTCGATGCCGGGCAGCAGCGCCGGAGGTAGCACCAGCCAGCCCAGGCGCCAGCCGGTCATGCCGAAGTATTTGGAGAAGCTGTTGACCGAAATGATGTCGTCGCCCAGGGCCAGCGCGGTGCCACCGAAGTGAGCGTCGTAGCTGAGCGGCAGGTAGATCTCGTCAACGACGGTGACGCCCCCACGGGCGCGCACGCTGCCCGCGATGTCGGCCAGCACCTCCGGCGCGATGGAGGTGCCGGTCGGGTTGCTGGGCGATGCGAGCAGCACGCCGCGTGTCGCCGGCGTCCAGGCCTTGCGCACCTGGGCGGCGCTCAGCTGGAAGCGCGCCGCGGCATCGGTGGGCAGCAGGCGCGGGGTCGCGTCCGCCGCCGTCACGAAATGGCGGTTGCAGGGGTAGCACGGGTCGGGCATGAGCACCTCGTCACCCCGCTCGAAGAGCGCGAGGCAGGCGAGCTGCAGCGCCGCCGAGGCGCCGGCCGTGATGGCGATGCGCTGCGGGGCGATGTCGAGCCCGAAGCGCTGACCGTACCAGGCGGCAATCGCCTCGCGCAGCGCCGGCAGGCCGAGCGCGTCGGTGTAGGGCGTGGGGCCTTGGGCCACACGCGCGACCGCCTCCCGCACGGCGGGGGCCGCGCCGAAGTCCGGCTCGCCGATGTTGAGCCGGATCATCCGGCGCCCACCCTGGGCGGGGTCGCACAGCGGGCCGGCCGCGGTCTGTGCCGCGGCCTTGGCCAGCTCCATCACGTAGAAGGGCTCGATGCGGTCAAGCCGGGCGGCGAGCTTCACGGCCTGATCAACGCTTGGCGGCCACCTCGGCGGCGCGCAGGTCGCCGGCGGCCCGGTCCAGCACGCCATTGACGTATTTGTGGCCGTCGGTGCCACCGAAGGCCTTGGCCAGCTCGACGGCCTCGTTGATCGCGACCCGGTACGGGATGTCGAAGCAGTGCTTGAGCTCGTAGGCGCCGATCATCAGGATGGCGTGTTCGATCGGCGAGAGTTCGGTGGTCTTGCGGTCGACATGGCGCGCCAGGATGGCGTCGAGGTCGGCGGCCTCCTGCACACAGCCGCCGAGCAGGGCGTCGTAGTGCTTCACGTCGAGCTTGGCATAGCCCTCCTGCTCGCGGCCCAGCGCCACGATGGCACCGATGTCCTCACCGGTCAGCAGCCACTGGTAGAGGCCCTGCAATGCGGCCTCACGGGAGCGACGCCGCGCCGATTTGGCACTGGCGCGCTTGGCTGAGGGTTTGACGGCCGGTTTGCCGGCGGTCTTGGTCGCCGTCTTGGCTGCGGTCTTGGGGGCGTTCAATCGATCTCTCTCAGCAGATTGGCCATCTCGACGGCGACGCGTGCGGCGTCGCGGCCCTTGGGTTCGGTGCGGGCCCAGGCCTGGGCCTCGTTCTCGACGGTCAGGATGGCGTTGGCAATCGGTATGCCGTGGTCCAGCCCGATGCGGGTGACGGCCGAACCGCTCTCGTTGGCGACCAGCTCGAAGTGATAGGTCTCGCCGCGGATGATGCAGCCGAGGGCGATCAGCGCGTCGTAGTTGTCGCTGTCGGCCAGGGCCTGCAGCGCCAGCGGCACTTCCAGCGCGCCCGGCACCGTGACATGGCGTATCGCCTCGGCGGGCACGCCCAAGCGCGACAGTTCGGCCAGGCAGGCACTGGCCAGCGCCGAGGTGATGGAATCGTTGAAGCGGGCCTGCACGATGGCGATCGTCAGCTCGCTGCCATCGAGGGCGCCTTCGAAGCTCGGCAGGCCTTGGTCGGAGTCTTGCATCGCGGTCTCTCCGGATCAGCAGGAAGGTGGAGCGACGAAGCCGGTCACTTCGAGGCCAAAGCCGGTCATGCTGGGCATGCGTCGCGGGCTGCCGAGCAGCTTCATCCGGTGCACGCCCAGGTCTTTCAGTATCTGGGCGCCGACGCCATAGGTGCGCAGGTCCATCGCGCCCCTGGAGGGCTGTACCGGGCGGTCGGACTGCGCGCGGGCGAGCAGGCCGGCGGCATGGTCGCCACAGTTGAGCAGCACGGCCACGCCGGCCGAGCTGGCCTTCAGCGCGGCCAGGGCGGCGGGCAATGGCCAGGAGTGGCCGCAGGGGCCGGCTTCGAGCAGGTCCATCAGCGATAGCGGCTCGTGCACCCGCACCAGCACCTCGTCATCGGCAGCCCAGGCGCCATGGCTGAGCGCGAGGTGGGTGGCGCCGGTGCGGTCGGTGAACACCTGGCAGTCGAATTCGCCCTGGGCGGTGTTCAGGCGGCGCCGGCCCGCGCGCGTGATCAGGCTCTCATGGCGGCTGCGGTATTCGATCAGGTCGGCGATCGTGCCGATCTTGAGCCCGTGCTCGGCGGCAAACAGCTCCAGGTCCGGCAGGCGCGCCATCGTCCCGTCGTCCTTCATGATCTCGCAGATCACCGACGTGGCAGACAGGCCGGCCATGCGGGCGAGGTCGCAGCCGGCCTCGGTGTGCCCGGCGCGCATCAGCACGCCGCCATCCTGGGCCTGCAAGGGGAAGATGTGGCCGGGCTGGACGAGGTCGCTGGCCTTGGCGCCCGGCGCCACGGCCGCCTGCACGGTGCGTGCGCGGTCGGCGGCCGAGATGCCTGTGGTGACACCCGTGGCAGCCTCGATGGACACGGTGAAGGCGGTACCGTGCTGGGTGCCGTTGCGCCCGGTCATGGGCGGCAATTGCAGGCGTTCGCAATGCTCGCGCGGCAATGTCAGGCAGATCAGGCCGCGGCCGTACCTGGCCATGAAGTTGATGGCCTCGGGCGTGACCAGATCGGCCGCCAGCACGAGATCACCTTCGTTTTCACGGTCTTCCTCGTCAACCAGGATGACCATGCGGCCGGCCGCCAGCTCGGCGACCAGCTCGGGAATGGGGGAGATGGGCATAGCGCCGGATTGTAGGTGGCGACCCTAGGTCGGACGCAGACGCAGGCGCAGATCTGCGCCGACAAACGTGGTGTCCACCGCCCGCCAGCGGTGGGCGTCGCCCAGTTCATTCAGTGGCTGAAGGTTTGCGAGCGGGCGGCCCTCGCCGATCAGCAGCGGCGCCTGATAAAGCAGCAGTTCGTCGACCAGCCCGGCATCGAGGAAGGCGCCGGACAGCGTCGGGCCCGCTTCGACATGCAGTTCATTGATGCCGAGCCTGCCCAGCTCCGTCATCAGGGCGGGCAGGTCGGCGCGGCCCGGCCCGATCACCCGCGCATCGCCGGGCGGCTGCAGGATGCGGGCGTCGGACGGTAGGCGGCCCTGCGGGTCGAGCACCAGCCGCAGGGGCTGGCGGGCGCTGGGCACCAGGCGAACGTCCAGACGCGGGTCGTCGGCGAGCACGGTGCCGATGCCGGTCAGCACCGCACCGGCGCGTCGGCGCCAGGCATGGCCGTCAGCCCTTGCGGCTTCGCCGGTGATCCACTGGCTGCGTCCGTCCGGCAGTGCGGTGCGGCCGTCCAGCGAGATCGCCGACTTCAGCCGCACGAAGGGCCGCCCGCGCTGCATGCGCGAGAAGAAGCCGATGTTGAGCTCGCGCGCTGCGTCGGCCACGGCTGGGCCCGCAAGTTCGACGGTCAGACCGGCGGTCTTCAACCGGGCGAGGCCCTGGCCGGCGACCAGCGGGTTGGGGTCTTCGACAGCCGCCACGACGCGGGCGATGCCCGCCTGGACCAGAGCCTCACAGCAGGGCGGCGTGCGTCCGTGATGGGAGCAGGGTTCCAGCGTGACGACGGCGGTGGCGCCCCGCACGTCCTCGCCTCGGGCGGCGGCATCACGCAGGGCCATCACCTCGGCATGGGCCTCGCCGGCCGCCTGGGTGTGCCCTTCGCCGAGCAGACGCCCGTCGGACGCGAGGATGACGCAGCCGACGCGGGGGTTGGGGTCGCTCAGGCCGATCGCAAGTTCGGCCAGCAGCAGGGCACGCTGCAGTGCAGCGTCGGTGTCAGTGAAGCGCATGGGGCCAGTCTAGCGATGGCGGTGCTAGGGCTGGATTTGGATGGTGCTGTAGTCGACGAACACCCCGGCGGCCGGGTTGGGGGCAGGCGCCGTGGGGCAGGGGACATCGCCGCGCACCACGAGAAAGTTCTGCCGTGCGAGCGAATAGGTCACGCCGAAATAGGTTTCGGGGTGCTCCTCGTTGTCGATCCTGAAATAAATGGCTCGGCCGCCGCCATTGGGCAGGTAGGCGAAGCCGGACGGCGCATTGGCCAACAGCGTGTAGCCGTTGCCGTTGTAGTCGGCGCTGTAACGGCAGACGCGGGACTGGCCCGATTGCGTGCCGAGGCTGAGCCCGGTCAGCAGGACCTGGCCCCACCAGTTCGGCGTGGTTTGCGTGTTCGGGTAGATGATGCAGCCGTAGTTGATGAAGCTGCGGTTGGCATCGATGCCCGTCGGCGCATCGCTGAAGCACTGCGGCGTGCCGGTGTAGCCGCGGTTCGGCGCCAATTCATCCCGACCGCCGCGTTTGATGGAGAACTTGCTCTCGGTCAGGTCCACGGTGGCGGACACCAGGGGCAGGGCGAGCGCCTCTGGCGCCTTGGGGTTGGCCGGGTTCGTGTTCGAGAAGCGGATCGTGCCGCTCAGGAAATAGGCCGTGGTGGACGTGCAGCCAGCGACATCGGCCGCGGTGAGGGACGAAACCGGCGTGTCGACCGGTACCGTGCAGATGCTGGTGATGACACCCGTGAGCCTGTTGAACACCAGGACCGTCGTGGTGCTGGGGCTCGGCCGGTAGACGCTGCGCTGATTGGGCAGGTCCGCCGCGCCGGCCGGGATGGCCGGGTTGCGCCCGCTCGTCGTGCGCAGGCCGATGACCGGCGGCGTGATCGCGGCGGCGCCCGAAAAGGCCGGGTCGGTGCGCGAAATGACGCTGCTGAGCGTGAGCTCGCCTTGTTCGCCGGCCCGGTCCAGCCAGTTCACGGTCACGGCGACGGTGCGGGCTTGCGGCTCGGCGCCGCCATTGATGACCGGCGTCACCCGCCGCGTGACGGTAAACGTCGTGTTGCTGTTCGCGACGACGGGGTTCCAAGCGAGATCGCGGACGGCGAGGTCGGTGTCGTAATCCGGCGTGGTGCTGCCGTTGGGCCGCGTGAGTGCGGCAAACGCTCGCAGCGAGGCCAGGTCGGCCTGTGCAATGCGCATGGCCTCGCTGCGCTGCTTGGCGACATCGCCGCCGCGGCGCAGGTTCGCCAGCAGGCCCACCAGCGCCACCATGCCGAAGGACATCACCATCAGCGCGACCAGGGCTTCGATGAGTGTGACCCCGCGCTGGCGCGACAGGCGGCCTGTGGAGACGGGCGTGGAGTGCTTCATGGCCAGGTGTCGATCCAGCCGCCCGGCACGCGCACGAAGCTGCCGATGCGGTTGCTGAGTTGATCGGCGACGGCTTGCTGGTAGCTGATGTCGACCGGGCCGGTGGTGCTCATGCTGCCGCCCACCAGCACCATGCCGTTGATCAGCGACAGCCCGGTCGCGTTGCTCCAGTCAAGGTGGCCTGTCGTAACCACCATCCCGCTGATGTTGGTCTGGCCCGTGAGCGTCAGGTCGCCCTCAGTGACGATCAGCACGGGATCGTTCACGGTGCCCAAAACCTTGCTGTCGCCAATGCTGGCCGGGCCTGTCAGCCAGAACATGCGGAACCCCGCCTTGTAGGCGGTGTCGATGGCCGACGCGCAATCGCCGTTGCAGGTCAGCGTCCTGAGCGCCGGGTGCTTGGCGTATTGGCTGGGCGAGGCACCGAGGAACTTTCGGAACACATCTTCTGCGGCTACCTGCAGCGTGGGTTCGCCCTGCACACGCGTCTGGTCCAGCGTGCTGCCAGGCAGCGTCTCGAGGCGCTCATCCTTCATGCCGGCCCAGGTGCCGCCGATCGACACCAGCGCGCCGCCGGAGCGCGGGTCGGTGTTGTGCAGCCCCAGGCCGGCGCCAGCCATCGTGAGATTGCCTTTCACCACCAAAGGCATGGCCGGCGGCGTGCGGACCGCGCTGACCAGGGCCAGGGCCGTTGTGTTGGTTCCGGCGGCCAACTGGTTCTTGCTGCGGTTGACGTCGTCGACGCCTGCGCACCGGTCCACGACGCTGTCGGAACAACCCAGGGCGTAGGCCATCGCCAGCCCGCCGCGAGCGCCCCGGTCGAACCACAGCCCGAAGCTCGGTGTCAGCGCGCCTGCACCGATGGCGGCCGGCGCGGTGCGGGCGCCGAGGTCCTTGCATTGGCAGGCCCAGCCCTGGTTGGCGGCATCCCGTGCGCAGTCCACCGCGATGCCCTTGGAGACACCCGGGATGCTGGAGCCGAGGACGGTGCGGTCGGACGGGTTGATCCGGAGGTATTTGTCAGCGAAGCGCTGGCCGCCCACGTCCTTGGGCTGGCAGTTCTCGTCGATGGCCGGCCCGTTGAGCAGGGCCAGCGCCCATTCAACGCCGCCCTCGGCCGCCTCTTGGGCCAGTGCCGCACGGGCAAAGCCGCTGGCGATGCGCTGTTCGAACAGCAGCCCGCGGTTGGCATAGGCGGCCAGCAGTGCCATCACGAGGAAGAGCATCATCACGACGACCAGCGTCGCCGCGCCCCGCTGCCGGACGGTGCCGGCGGCTTGCAGCGGTCGGAGGCGGCCGCTCACGGGCACGCTCCATTGATGGCCGCAGCTCGGACCCGCTCCGTGCCGGTCAGCGTCCGGACGACGTTGGCGTCATGCTTGGCTTTACCGGTCAGCGTGAAGTTGACCCGGTAGACATCCTGGACCGGGCAGTTCGGCGTGCCAGCGTCGCAGGCGTTTTCGCAGAACTGGCCGAGACTGACCGATTGGGTCACGACACTCACGTCAAAGTTCGTGATGGTGACGCTGTCGGGGTCGGTGATGGGTTGCCAGTTGGGCTGCAGCGTCGCACCCAGGCCGAGAGCCAGCGACAGCACCCCCGTGGATTTGTCCCACTTGAAACCGCGGTATTCGCCGCTGTCCGGCACGCCGGTCGGGCTGTAGGGTGTGCCCTGCGCGTACACGAAGGTCATCACGGTTCCGGTGGTGTCGGACTTGCTGACCAGCAGGGGTCTGCGGATGAGGTTACGGGTGTCGCTGGTGTCGACAGGCATGAACTCGTTGACGCTCGCCGGCCGCGCCTCCAGCTGCTTCAGGGTGCCCACGCCCTGCGGCGGCGACCAGACGCCCAGGTCGGCCCGGCCGCGAAAGCCCGCACGCCGCAACTCCTGCTGGACCAGGTCGGCGGCGGTGCGCAGGTCCTGCTGAACCTGGATCTCGAGCATCAGCCGCCGGTGCTCGTTGATCTGGTTCACGGCCACCAGCGACGCGCCGGCGGCGACGATCAGGCCGACGGTGATGCCCACCATCAGCTCGATCAGGCCCAGACCGCGGGGGGCGAAGTGCATGGCCGTCATCCGCATGAGGGGTAGCCGCCGATGGTGTTGCTGGGAGAGCAGATGTGCACGCGCCCCACGCTGTTGAACTCGACGCGCAGCTGCGCCCCGCTATGCCGACCGGTCGCGGTCAGCCGCAGGTTTTTGACGAAGCCGAAGTAGTTGTTGCGCTGGAAGGTGATGGCGCGGTTGCTGTCGCCCCAGTCGTCGGCGGCCGCCTCGAACGACACGCCGGTGTCTCTGTCGAGCACAAACTCGCGGATGACGCTACTGGTGCTGTTGACGCAGACGTCCGCCTTGGCCACGTCGCAGCCGCAGGTGTCGCCGACGCTGGTGGTGGTCAGGCGGACGCAACTGGTCGACGCATCGTCCGGGGGCTCGAGGTGTAGCGTGAAGCCGTTGTCGCTGCCGCCGCCTCGCTGCTTGGCGGCCTCGGCCTTGGCGTAGTTGATCAGGCTGGCCAGTTCGGTGGCAGCGGCGATGACGCGGCGCCGCTCCATCAGGTCTCGCAACGAGGGAGCCGCCACGGCGAGGATCACACCCAGCACGGCCACCGCGATAAGGGTTTCAACCAGCGTGAGCCCGTGAGTGCTCCGGCGCCGAGGGGCGCGCTGAATGGTCACGGCGGGCTCCATGGTCAGCGTCCCCAGCAGGCGGCACGGGTGTCCGCGTTCGAGCTGTTGGTGGCGACATATTCCAGCACACCGCCCTGAAGCTGAACGCCGATCGTGGCGCAGGTGCTGTCATTCCTTTGTACCCCCGACTCGAGCACCGCAGCCGTCGCGACATAGCCCGAGGTCAGGCTGGGCGGGTTGCCGACGCCCGCCAATGTGAGGCTGTAGATCTGCGTCAGCTGGCTCACATCGACGCCCAGTGCGCTTGCGGTTGCGGCATAGGTCGCGTTGTTGGCGCGGTAGCGCTCCTGGGCTTGAACAACGGCCGTCAGCACGGCCATGGCATCCGCACGCCGACCCCGCTGGACGTGGCTGGTGTAGGCAGGGTAGGCGACCGCAGCCAGGATGCCGGCAATCACGACGACCACCATCAGTTCGATCAACGAAAAGCCCCGCATTGCGGGGTGACCTGGCTTGGGCATGCGCGAATTGTCAGCAGGCTTGGTGTCGATGCCGCCGAGTAAATGACCGTCTGTCGGCTGGCGATCGCCGCTGGTCGGCGCGCACCGCGAATGAGGGGATTACGCGCACTTCGACATTCCAGAAATCCTGGATCCGGTGTAGCAAGTGCGGGCGCGCCCCGTGATCGCGACGACATGCCGCACGCCCAGGTCCGGCCGGAGGTGCAAGTCGATGCTGCCGGTTTGCGTCAACAGCCCCTCCCAATGCTGGAACTGCATGGTTTCGGCGTTGCTCTTCACCTGCAACTTGGTACCAACCGGCAGCCATTGCGCCTTGAGGACCGCACTGCCCGGCGCGCGGCACACGGCCTGGCCACCGGAACAGTCACAGTCATTGCTTGCGCCGGTGTGCAGCAGGTAGCAGGCGTTCGCACCCCGTCCGCTGACCCGGAAGTGCACCGGTGCATTCAGACGGCGCGCCTCGGCGCGAGCAAAGCGAAGGTCGGATGACAGCGATTGCGAATGAACCTTGAGGGTATGCAGCTCGTGCAGATGTTGCATGGCCGGCACGGCTTGGCTCAACAGCGCGGCACCGATACCGACCGAAACGCAGAGTTCAACCAGGGTGAAGCCACGGGAGGGGCTGCGGAGCATGCGATTCATGGCGGGGTCCTCGGTTCGTTGCAATGAAACGAACTCTAGGAACCCCAGGGCACGCGGTCTTTCCCCTGGAGGTTGGGCCGCAGCGGGGGCCGCCGGTCCATCCCCCCAGTCCACCCGCTGAAGTGTGATCGGGAAAACCCGAATCAAATTTCGCGAATCAGCTGGCGGAACTCGTCGACGTCCTCGAAGCTGCGGTAGACGGACGCGAAGCGGACATAGGCCACCTTGTCGATCCGCTTGAGCTCCCGCATCACCAGCTCGCCCAGCCGCGTCGAGGCAATTTCCTTCGCGCCGCTGGCGAGCAGCTTTTCTTCGATGCGGTTGAGGGCGGCGTCGATCTGCTCGACGCTCACGGGCCGCTTGCGCAACGCCAGTTGCATCGAGGCCCGCAGCTTGGACCCATCAAAGTCGGCCCGTCGACCGTCCTTCTTGACCACCGAGGGCAGGGCGATGTCGGCCCGCTCGTAGGTCGTGAAGCGCTTGTCGCAGGACAGGCAGCGGCGGCGCCTGCGAACGACGTCGCCCTCATCCGATTCCCGGGTCTCGGCGACCTGGGTTTCGGTGTGAGAGCAGAACGGACAACGCACGGCCGGAGTGCTTAACCGCGGTAGACGGGGAAGGCTGCGGTCAGTGCCGCCACTTTCTCACGCACGGCGGCCAGGTTGGCCTCGTCGTGCGGCTTGTCAAGCACGTCGGCGATCAGGTGGGCGGTGGCGCGCACCTGCTCTTCCTTGAAGCCGCGTGTCGTCATCGCCGGCGTGCCGAGGCGGATGCCGCTGGTGACCATGGGCTTCTGAGGGTCGTTCGGGATGCCGTTCTTGTTGCAGGTCATGTGGGCGGCGCCCAGGATGGCCTCGGCTTCCTTGCCGGTCAGGTTCTTCGGGCGCAGGTCCACCAGCATCACATGGCTTTCGGTACCGCCGGAGACGATGCGCAGGCCGCGCTGGATCAGCGTCTCGGCCAGCACCTTGGCGTTCTTGACGACCTGTTCCTGGTAGGCCTTGAATTCGGGCGACAGGGCTTCCTTGAAGGCCACGGCCTTGCCGGCGATGACATGCATCAGCGGGCCGCCCTGGATGCCGGGGAAGATCGCGGAGTTGATCTTCTTGGCGATGTCTTCCTTGTTCGTCAGGATGATGCCGCCGCGCGGGCCACGCAGGCTCTTGTGCGTGGTGGACGTGACGACGTCGGCGTGGGGCAGGGGATTCGGGTAGACGCCCGCGGCGATCAGGCCGGCATAGTGCGCCATGTCCACCATGAAGTAGGCGCCGATTTCCTTGGCGATCTTGCCAAAGCGCTCGAAGTCGATGCGCAGCGAGTAGGCCGAGGCGCCGGCGATGATCAGCTTGGGCTTCTTCTCGCGGGCCAGGGCTTCCATCGCGTCGTAGTCGATGGCCTCATTGGCGTCCAGGCCATAGCTGATCACGTTGAACCACTTGCCGCTCATGTTCAGCGGCATGCCATGGGTCAGGTGCCCGCCTTCGGCCAGGCTCATGCCCATGATGGTGTCGCCGGGCTGGAGCAGCGCGAAGAACACGCCCTGGTTGGCCTGGGAGCCGGAGTTGGGCTGGACGTTGGCGAACTCGGCGCCGAAGAGCTGCTTCAGGCGGTCGATGGCCAGTTGCTCGACGACGTCCACGTACTCGCAGCCGCCGTAATAGCGCTTGCCCGGATAGCCCTCGGCATACTTGTTGGTCAGCTGGCTGCCCTGGGCCTGCATGACCGCGGGCGAGGTGTAGTTCTCGCTGGCGATCAGCTCGATATGGTCTTCCTGGCGGCGGTTCTCGTTCTGGACGGCCGTCCAGAGTTCAGGGTCGACCAGGGCGAGGGTGGAAGTGGTGCGGTCAAACATGGCAGGTGTTCCGAAGGTCAGGCGGTGAATCCCCGGCAGGCACCGCAGCGGTGTGCATCGAGGCTGCCCAGGCGAACGGCTGATGGCGACAGCGCTGCCGCCTCACGCTTCCCGGTGGTGGCCCACCTCGGGTCCGCTAGTGACCCTGATCGCCAGTCGCGTGAATGGGCAGTGTAAATCAGCGCAGCAGGGCCACCTGGTCCGGCTCGGCGGCGGGCGGGGACGCGGCTTCACGCAGTGGCTTGGTCGCCGTGCTGGCCGGCAGCGCACGCCCAGCAGCGATGGCATTCAACAGGTTGTGCTCGGCGAGCACGCGCGACGCATAGCCGGTGTCCTCGGCCAGGTTGGCGGCGCCGACGTAGTAGCGCAGGCCTTCCTCCAGGCTGCCGCCGCGCTGGATGCACTCCTTCAGAACCTGCACACCGACGCGCAGATTGGTCACGGGGTCGAAGGCTGCCAGCGTGCCGCCGAAGGCCTCGTACTTGTCGTCGTGCACACGGGTCATGACCTGCATCAGGCCCTGGGCACCCACGGCACTCTGCGCAAAAGGATTGAAGCCGGATTCGATGGCCATGATCGCCAGGATCAGGGTCGGCTCGACCTTGGCTCGGTTGCCGACGGCCCAGGCCTCTTGCACGAGGCGGCTCACTGGCTCGGGCGCCACGTGGTAGCGGCGGGCCAGCCAGTGTGCGACCGCCGCCTGTTGGCGGCTCAGTTCGCGCGGGTCGGTTGCGGTGGCGCGGGCAATCGCTTCCGGCTCGGCGGTAGCCAGCAGCAGATTGCCGCCGTCGGCTTCGGCCCTGGCCTCCTGGCGGGCACTCAGCCAGCCCAGTGCAGCGGACTCCACCCGCTCGCGCAGGCCGGGCTGGCTCGAAAACACCAGCAGCACGGCGACCACGGCCAGCCCAACAAGGGCCAGCGTGTTGTGGCTGGTTACCAGCAGACCATGACCAATGTCTCGAACAAACACCGAGACCGATGCCCGCGTGTGACGGGCCAGGCTGATCAGGTTTTGACGTGTCGTCATGCGACTCCTTGGTGTCGCAGCCCGCCTCAGACGGCCGGCACGCGGATCGGTCTGGGTGGGGCGACGGTGATAATTTCCCGGCCCATGCTTTGGGTCTGTGGCACCGCGGTGCCCGGGGGACCCGGCCGGATTGGGCTTCCGTGAAAACCCGAAGGCCCGAATTCTACGAAGCTTAGATAACCCGTCAAGGCTGTTATCTGTAATCAATACTACTTTCAGTTATGAAATACGGTGACCTGCGGGACTTCATCGCTGGGCTCGAGCGCCTGGGTGAACTGAGGCGTGTGCGTGAAAACGTCTCACCGGTGCTCGAAATGACCGCCCTGAGCGACAAGGTTCTGAGGGCGGGTGGACCGGCCCTGCTGTTCGAGGCGCCGACCGGCCACAACACGCCGGCCCTGACCAATCTGTTCGGGACCACCCGTCGCGTCGCGCTCGGCATGGGCGCGGACTCGCTGGCCGATTTGCGGGATGTCGGAAGGGTGCTGGCCAGCCTCAAGGAGCCGGAGCCGCCCAAGGGTCTGAAAGACGCCGGCAAGCTGCTGCAGATGGTGAAGGCGCTGTGGGACATGAAGCCCACCGTTCAACGCCATGCCCCCTGCCAGCAGGAGGTGTTCGGGGCACGCGACATCGACCTCGGGCGCCTCCCGATCCAGCATTGCTGGCCCGACGACGCCGCCCCCCTGATCACGTGGGGGCTGGTCATCACGCGGGGCCCGACACGGACGCGCCAGAACCTGGGCATCTACCGGCAGCAGCTGATCGGTCCGCGCCAGGTCATCATGCGCTGGCTGGCGCACCGGGGCGGAGCGCTGGACTTCCGCGACCATGCGCTGGCTCATCCCGGCGAGCCGTTCCCGATGGCAGTCGCCCTCGGCGCCGACCCCGCCACCATCCTCGGCGCGGTCACGCCTGTGCCTGACAGCCTGTCCGAGTATCAGTTTGCCGGTCTGTTGAGGGGTTCCCGTACCGAACTGGTCAACACCGGGGTTGGCCGTGACCAGCCGCTGCAGGCCCCTGCGTCGGCGGAGATCGTGCTCGAAGGCCACATCCCACCCGCCCCGTCTGGCTACAGCGGTGTCAGCGAACGTGGTGTGCCGCTGAAGGAGAAGGGGGGGTATCTGCACGCGCTGGAGGGCCCGTTCGGTGACCACACCGGCTACTACAACGAGCAGGACTGGTTCCCGGTCTTCGAAATCTCGCGCCAGACCCAGCGCACGAACCCGATCTACCACTCGACCTACACCGGCAAGCCGCCGGACGAGCCGGCCATCCTGGGTGTTGCGCTCAACGAAGTCTTCGTGCCCATCCTGCAAAAGCAGTTTCCGGAGATCGTCGACTTCTATCTGCCGCCCGAGGGCTGCAGCTACCGCATGGCGGTCGTGTCCATCCGCAAGTCCTACCCCGGCCACGCCAAGCGGCTGATGTTCGGCATTTGGAGCTTCTTGCGCCAGTTCATGTACACGAAGTTCATCGTGGTGGTTGATGACGACATCGACACGCGCAACTGGCAGGAGGTGATCTGGGCCATCACCACCCGCATGGACCCGGTCCGGGACACGACCCTCGTCGACAACACCCCCATCGACTATCTCGACTTCGCCTCGCCGGTCAGTGGCCTGGGCGGCAAGATGGGGCTGGACGCGACCAACAAATGGCCGGGTGAGACGAGCCGGGAGTGGGGCCGCAGCATCAGCCTGCCGCCCGAGGTCCGCAAGCGAGCCGACGCGCTATTCGGGCAACTCTTCTTGAAGCCCTGAAGGGGCTCACCTACTGTTGTCTGGCCTGTTCAGGCAAATCCTCTGGCGCAATCTTTGCGCGCCAGGAGCCCCTTGGCAGATCGCCTCGGAGCCCCATGGTGGCATGGCCACCCACCCCGCCCGGCCCTCCGGCCCGGCGGGGTTTCTCTTGTTCTGGTGAGCTCAGCGGCCGGCCCACCAGGCCAGCGTCTCGTAGACGATATTGCGCACCCTGGCAAAACCCTCGACCGACGGACACCAGTCATCGAAGCGGCTCAGCGCGTCGTCCCGCAGGCCGACCGGCGCCGGCACGACCACGATGCCAAGCGGCCGGGCCAGGGGCTCGAAGGCGCGCATCGCCCGGCGCATATGGCCGTCGTCCGTCACCAGCAGCACCTGTTTCACGCCCGCCGCCGCCAGCAAGGGCAGGCTGTTGCTGGCGTTCTCACGCGTGTCGCGTGAACGTGACTCGATCCAGCGCAGCGGCAGCCCATAGTCCTCGGCCGCGATGCGCGCGACGATCTCGGCTTCCGAATGCTGCTGGTCGTTGGCCGTCCAACCGATACCGCCGGTGAAGGCCAGCGGCCAGCCGCTGCGCCGGGCCAGCCAGACGCCGTAGGCCAGCCGCTCGGCGGTGTAGCGTTTCGGCGCGCCGCCACCGTATTCCGGCAGGTGGCGGTGCACCCCCCCACCGAGCACCAGCACGGCGCCGTCCGGCTGCCCCCTCAAAGCCTCCACCTGGGCCCGGCTCAGCGCGGCGGGCCCGCCGATCGCGCGGCTCAGCAGTTCGGCAAACGCTTCGGTGGACGACAGCCAGACCCCCGCCAGCGCCAGGCCCAGCAACAGGCCGCCGAGGCGCCGGCCGCGTCGCAGCCGCCAGCCGCCCCAGGCCGCCAGCAGCAGCCAGGGCACGGGCGGCAAGGTGGCGGCCAGCAGCAGGGTCTTGAACCCGGAGTAGTCAAGGGAGAGGCTCACGGGCGACATCATCGCCGACGTCAATAATGCGCGGACCGTGATGACCGACCGACGTTACTTGCTGCGCCTCGGCCTGTGGACGCTTGTCCTGCTCACCGCCGTGCTTGCACTGGCCCTGCTGGCCGCGACCCTGATGCTGCCGGGCTGGATCACCAGCCGTGGCGCCGCGCTGGCCACTGAAAGCCTTGGCCGCCCGGTGCGCATCGAGCAGGCGCGCTTTCAGCCCTGGCGGCTCGGGCTGCTCGTCGAGGGCCTGAGCATCGGCGGCGCCGCTTCGGGCCAGCCGCCGCTCCTCAAACTGGCGAAGCTGGACGTCGCGCTGTCACTGCGCTCGCTGCTGCGCGGGCATGTGGTCATCGCCTCGCTCAAGCTGGACGCTCCGGAGCTGCGCGTCGCCCGCGTCGCCGAGGGGCGCTACGACATCGATGACCTGATCCAGCGCCTTGCCGCCCCAGCGACGGACCCCTCGGCACCCCCGACGTCGGAGCCCGAGTTCGCGGTCTACAACATCGTGCTCAGCGACGGCCTCGTCGTCTTCGACGACCGCCCGGTGCAGCGCCGGCATGAACTGTCGGCCCTGCATCTGGCCCTGCCTTTCGTGTCGACCCTGCCGGCCGACGTGGCCGTCGAGGTCACGCCCCGCCTGAGCGGCAAGCTCGACGGCGTCAGCTTCGATGGCCGCAGCGAGGCGCTGCCCTTCGCCGATCCACCCCGTGCCCATCTGGCGCTGCGCCTGGACGGGCTCGATCTCGCGCCGCTCGCCGCCTATGTGCCGGCGAGCGTGCCGCTGCGCATCGTGTCCGGCCGGCTCGGCGTTGACGTCGCGCTGGACTTTGCCAAGCCGGCCGGCCAGGCGCCGTCATTGCGGCTGTCGGGCGGCCTGCAGTTGCGCGAGCTGGCGCTGAACCGGCCCGACGGGCAGCCGTTGTTCGGTCTCGGGCGGCTGAGCCTGCAACTCGAGGATGTGCAGCCGCTGCGCCGCCGGCTCGGGTTGGGCGCGATCGTGATCGACACGCCAAGCGCCTGGCTGCCGCCCATGCCCCTGGCCCCGCCTGCCGGCAGCAACCCGCCCACGAGCGGCGCGGACTGGCAGTTCAGTGCGGCCAGCGTTGTCCTCAAGGACGGGCGCTTGACCGCGCGCGACCTGGTGGTCGACGACATCCAGCTCCAGCTCGGTCCCACCCAGTGGCCGATGAAGAAGGCGGCCGAGCTTGAAGCCAGCCTGCGCCTGGGTCAGGCCCGGCTGAGCGCCAAGGCGCGGCTCGCGCCCGAGCTGCTCGAGGCCAGCGCGTTGCTAAGCGACCTCGCCGTCGAGCGCCTGGCCGGCTGGCTGCCGCTGCCCGGCGGAGCTGTGCTCACGGCGGGGGTCTCGACCGAGGCCGCACTGCGCGTGAAGCAGCCGCTGGCCGATGGCGCTGCCGACCGCGCCGAGCTGTCGCTCAATGCGCTGCGCATTCGTGACCTGCGGCTGAGCCTGCCCGGCGTGGCCAAGCCCCTGCTGACGCTGGCCGGCGCCCAGCTCGACCAGGCCGTGCTGGAGCCGGGTGCGCGCCGCCTCAGCCTGGGCATGCTGGCCCTCGATGCGCCACGGGCCCAGCTCGCGCGCGATGCCGATGGCCGGCTCAACCTCGCGCCGCTGCTGCCTGCCGCCGCGGCGCAGCCCCAGCCCGACGCCGGCCCGGCATGGTCGCTGCAGCTGGCCGGCCTGGCGGTCGAGCGGGGCGCTCTGCGGTGGCGGGACGGCAGCGTGGCCGGCGGCCTGAGCCCGGTCAACGTCGTTGCCGAGCCCATCAAGCTCAGGCTCGGCGCGCTGGGCTGGCCCGCCAAGGCGCCGGTGCAGGCCCAGCTGGGGCTGAAGCTCGCGGCCCTTGCCGAGGACAACCAGGCCGTCGCGGCCAGTGCCGGTGAGCTGCAGTGGACCGGTCGCATCGGACTCGCGCCGCTGAGCGCCACCGGCAGCCTGCAGGCCCAAGCGCTGCCGCTGCAGCTCTTCAATGCCTACATCGACCCGGCACTGGGCCTGCACCTGCAGCGCGCCGAGCTGGGTCTGAAGGCGGAGCTGAGCGCCACCCAGCAGTCGGCCGGCTGGCAGGCCGACCTGGGTGGCGAGGCGCGCATCGGCCCGCTGACCTTGATGCAGACCCGCGCCGTCGACGGGCGGCGTGTGCTGGGCGAGGAGCTGTTGAGCTGGCAGTCGCTGCAGCTCGATGGCCTCAAGCTCGCGCTGGCGCCAGGCGCTGCGCCCAAGCTCGTGCTGACCGAGGCGGTGCTGGACGATGCCTATGCCCGCCTGATCGTCAGCGAGCAGGGGCATTTCAACCTGCGCGATATCCGGCCCGCCGAGGCCAAGGCGGCAGCGGCGGCGCCGGCCCCAGCCGCCTCGTCGGCCCAGCCCCAAGTAGCGATCGAGCGCATCCGCGTCAATCGCGGCCTGGTGGACTTCAATGACCGCTTCGTCCGCCCCAACTACAGCGCCCGTCTCAGCGAGCTGCAAGGCTCGCTCGGCGCCTTTTCCTCGGCCAGCCCGACGATGGCGCCGCTGACACTGCGCGGCAAGGTTGCTGGCACGGGGCTGCTCGAGATCGACGGCCAGCTCAAGCCCGGTGCGCCGCTGGGCCTCGATATCGCCGCCAATGCCAGCGACATCGAGCTCGCGCCGCTGTCGCCCTATGCCGCCAAGTACGCCGGCTACGCGATCGAACGCGGCAAGCTGTCGACCCGGCTGCGCTACAAGGTGGAAGCCGATGGCTCGCTGAGCGCCAGCAACCAGATCATCCTGAACCAGCTGACCTTCGGCGACAAGGTCGACAGCCCCGACGCGACGACCTTGCCGGTGCGCTTCGCCGTGGCCTTGCTGAAGGACCGTGATGGCGTCATCGACGTGAACCTGCCCATCCGAGGCTCGCTGAACGACCCGGAATTCAGCGTCGGTGGCATCGTCTGGAAGCTGGTCCTGAACCTGATCGGCAAGGCCCTGACGTCGCCGTTCGCGCTGTTCAGCGGCAGCGACGCGGCCCAGGAGGCCGAGATCACCTTCGCGGCTGGCGGCGCCGAGCTGTCCGACTCGACGCAGCTCGATCAAGTGGCCCAGCGGCTGGCCGACAAGCCGGGTGTGCGGCTGACCCTGTCCGGCTGGGCCCACCCGGCTGCCGAGGCCGCGGCGCTGCGCGAGCGCCGCCTGGCCACGGCGCTGCAGGCCGAGAACGCGGCCTCGCCGGCGGAGGCGCTCAGACGCCTCTACCAAGCCAGCGCGCTGCCCGACAAGCCCAAGAACCTGCTCGGCATGGTCAAGGAACTGCCGCCCGAGCAGATGCGCTCGCTGCTGCTGGCCAGCTATGCGGTCGATACCGAGGCGCTGCGCCAGCTCGCCGTGGCCCGCGCCGTCGCCGTGCGCGACGCGCTGCTGGCCCGTGGCGCGCCGAACGCGCGCGTTTTCCTGGCCGCGCCCAAACTCTGTGATGCCACTTGCGGTGAGGCGTGGCGTCCCCATGTCGAACTCACCCTGTCCGCCCACTGAAAGCCCGTCATGACCCCTGCAACCCTCGAACGCATCACCCTTGCCGGCGGCTGCTTCTGGTGCCTGGAGGCCGTCTACGAGCGCGTGCGCGGCGTGCACCAGGTCGAGAACGGCTACAGCAACGGCCACCATCCCCACCCCAACTATGAGCAGGTCTGCAGCGGCAACACCGGCCATGCCGAGGTTGTGCGGATCGATTTCGATCCTGCAGAGGTGTCGCTGCGCGAGCTGCTCGAGGTTTTCTTCACGATCCACGACCCGACCACGCTGAACCGCCAGGGCGCCGACGTCGGCACCCAGTACCGTTCGGGCATTTACTGGCACAGCGAGGACCAGCGCCAGCTGGCCGCTGCGGTCATCCGCGAAGTCGACGATCACCATGGCGGCCGTGTCGTCACCGAGCTGCAGCCCGAGACCAACTACCACCCGGCCGAGGCCTACCACCAGCACTATTACGCCCGCCATCCCGACCAGGGCTATTGCGCCTTCGTGGTCGCGGGCAAGGTCGACAAGTTCCTGGCCAGCTTCAAGCGGCTCGTCAAGTGATGCTCGCCTGGGGCGGCCTGCGCCATCGATATGCGGGCGGTGCCGAGATCGCCTATGCGGATTTCGGCCTGGCTGCCGGCCGGCATCTGCTGCTGCGCGGCGCCTCCGGCACCGGCAAGTCGACGCTGCTGGCGTTGCTGGCCGGGCTGCTGCGCGTGCAGCAAGGCGAACTGGTCGTCGCCGGCACCGAGCTCGCAGGCCTGGGCCCGCGTGCGCTGGACGCCTGGCGCGGCGCGACGCTGGGTGTCGTGCCCCAGCGCCTGCACCTCAGCGATGCGCTGACCGTGGCCGAGAACCTCGCGCTGCCGGCACTGGCCGTCGGGCAGCGTGCCGACAGTGCGCGTGCCGCCGAGCTGCTGGAGGCGCTGGACATCGCCGACCTGTCCGCACGGCGGCCGCACCAGCTCAGCGTCGGCCAGGCACAGCGGGTGGCACTGGCCCGGGCATTGATGCGGCGCCCGCGCCTGTTGCTGGCCGACGAACCCAGCGCCAGCCTCGACGACGACCACACCCTGCATCTGCTGGCCTTGCTGCTGGACGCGGCCGAGCGCGAGGGCTGCACGCTGGTGATCGCCAGCCATGATGCGCGGGTCGTCGAAGCGCTGAGCGAACGCGCCGACGTGTCCGAGCTGGTGCTGTCGAGCCGGCCGCGCGCCAACCCGTTTGCAAGCCGCGCGCCGACCGCGCGGGCCGAGGGGCGGGCATGATCCGGCTGGCCTGGCGTTATCTCTGGTCCAGCCCGCTGACGACGGCGCTGAACCTGCTGCTGCTGACCCTGGGTCTGGCCGCGGTGACCTTTGTGCTGCGCGCCAGTGCCCAGGTCGAGGCCGGGCTCAGGCGCGACCTGGCGGGCATCGACCTGGTGGTCGGGGCCAAGGGCAGTCCGATGCAGATCATGCTGGCCGGCGTCTTCCATGTGGACGCGCCGCCCGGCAACATTCCGCTCAAGACCCTGGAGCTGCTGCAAGCCCAGCCGCTCGTGGCCCAGGCGGTGCCGCTGTCACTGGGCGACTCGTTTCAAGGGTTCCGCATCGTCGGCACGTCGCCGGACTATCTCGAGCTCTATGCGGCCAGGCTCGCACAGGGCCAGCTCTGGAGCCGGCCGCTGCAGGCCGTGCTCGGCGCCGAAGTCGCCCGCAGCAGCGGGCTCCAGCCCGGTGACTCATTCTTCGGCAGCCACGGGCTGGGCACCGGCGGCGGCGCCCATGGTGATCGTGCCTTCACGGTGGTCGGCGTGCTGGCCCCGTCCGGCAGCGTGCTGGACCGTCTGGTGCTGACCGATCTGGCCTCGGTCTGGGCCGTGCACGAGGCCCACCATGGCGCCACGGCGCCCGACGAAGGGCCGGATGAGCGCGAGATCACGCTGGCCTTGGTGCGCTACCGCAGCCCGCTCGCGGCCGCGATGCTGCCGCGCTGGGTGAATGCGCAGGACGGCCTGCAGTCCGCAGCGCCAGCGCTGGAGACGGCGCGGCTGATGCGGCTGGTCGGTGCCGGCACCGAGCTGCTGCGGGGCTTTGGCGTCGTGCTGCTGGCGGCGGCGGGGTTGTCGGTCTGGGTCGCGCTGCTGCACGCGGTGCGGGCGCGCCAGGGCGATCTGGCCATGCTGCGCATGCTGGGCGCGCCGGCCTCGCGGGTGGCAGCGCTGATCGCGCTCGAAGCCCTGCTGCTGGCCGGCATCGCGGCCGCGCTCGGTCTGGCGCTGGGGCATGGCCTGGTCATGCTGCTGGAGCGCCTGCTGGCCGAGCGCCAGTCATTGCGTCTGGGGACGCTCGGGCTCAGCGAGGCCGAATGGCTGGTGCCTGTGCTGGCCGGGGCCCTGGCCCTACTGGCTGCAGCCTGGCCAGCGTGGCGGGCCTACCGACTCGATGTCACATCACTGCTGCAAGCTCCGCGCTGAGCCCCGAGAATGCCGACCATGAAGCTGTTGCCCGCCCTTGCGCTTTGCCTGGCCGCCGCGGCGGCGGTCGCCCAGGTGCCACCGGCCATCGGCCAGGGTCCCGGTTATCACGACCCGCGCAGCCCCTTCAAGCCGCTCGAAGAGCGCGCCGACATCGTCTCCTGGAAGCTGCTGTCCCAGGTCACGGCCAAGGCCGAGAAGAAAAAGCTCGTCCCGGTCTTCCCGGCCGCCGTGCAGGCCCTGGACCGCAAAACCATCAAGGTCCAGGGCTTCATGATGCCGCTGGAGGCCGGCGACAAGCAGCAGCATTTCCTGCTGTCGTCGGTGCCGACCAGCTGTTCGTTTTGCGTGCCGGCGGGCCCGGAAGGGCTGGTCGAGGTGCGCACCAAAAAGCCGGTGCGCTACACCCTGGAGCCGGTCGTCATCGAAGGCCAGCTGGCGGTGCTGAACGACGACCCCTATGGCCTCTACTACCGCGTGGAAGACGGCAACGCCGTCAACTGAATGCTTCAGGGCGCGAGGCGCTCGCGCTGCCAGCCGCCGGCGTCGGCCCTGAAGACCAGCCGGTCGTGCAGGCGCGAGCGGCGGCCCTGCCAGAACTCGAAGCGGTCCGGCACGAGGCGGTAGCCGCCCCAGTGCGGCGGGCGGTCCGGATTCAGCCCATGCCGCGCCGCGGCCTTGGCGGCATTGGCAACGAGGACCGCCCGCGAGCTGATGACCTGGCTCTGTGGCGAGGCCCAGGCACCCAGGCGCGAGTCCAGCGGCCGGCTGTGGAAGTAGTCGTCCGACTCCTCGGCCGAGGTCTTTTCGACGCGTCCCTCGATGCGCACCACACGCTCCATTTCGACCCAGTGGAACTGCAGCGCGGCAAAGGGCTGGTGCGCCAGCTCCCGGCCCTTGCGGCTGTCGTAGTTCGTGAACCAGACCAGGCCGCGCTCGTCGCAGCCCTTGAGCAGCACGACGCGCGTCGAGGGCCTGCCGTTGTCGCCGACCGTGGCCAGGGTCATCGCCGTGGGCTCGGAGACATCGTGGGCGATGGCCTCATCCATCCAGCGGCTGAACAGGTCGAGCGGGCCGTCGCCGGCCTGCGCCTCGTCCAGTTCGCCCAATTCATAGCTCTTTCGGAATTCACTCAGCTTGCTCATGGGCCGAAGTATGCAGACCTTCCCTTAAGTGAACCTCCCAGTTTCAAGCGCAAGAGCAGTCGGCATGCTTGCGGCAGTGCAGCATACGGCGCAGATCGTCGCTGTCCAGGCGTAAGGAAGGACGACAAATGACGAAGCGACGCCCCGCCGTCGTCGTGCTGGCCGCAGGTCGCGGCACGCGCTTTGGCGGCCCGGGTCACAAGCTGGCGCAGCGTCTCGACGACGCACCCGGCGACGACAGCGTGCTCGCCCGCACGCTGCGTCATGCCATTGCCACGCGGCTCCCGGTCGTCGTGGTGACGACGCCGGCGCTGGCGCCCGAGGCCCACCGGCTGGTGGCGGCCAGGGATGTGGTCACGCTGCCCGAGCGAGACGCCAGCGGGCGGCCGCTGCCCGTGGGCATGGGGCATTCGATCGCAGCGGGCGTCAGCGCCACGGGCGATGCCGATGGCTGGCTGGTGCTGCCGGCCGACATGCCGCTGGTGCAGTCCGCCACCATCTCGGCCGTGGCGCAGGGCCTCGAGCGCTACCCGGTGTGTTATGCCCAGTACCGCGGCATGCAGGGGCATCCGGTGGGCTTCGGCACCGAGCTCTACTCCGAGCTGACCGCGCTGCGCGGTGATGAGGGGGCCAAGCGCATCGTCGCCCGCTATGCGGCGCAGCCGATTGCGGTGGATGACCCCGGCGTGCATGTGGACATCGACACGGTCGAGGATCTCGCGCGCTTGCGCCGCTGACCAGCGCACGGCGCATCGGCGCGTGCGTCACCGGCGGTGCAAAGTAGGCGGCTGTCTCCACTGGATTCAGCCCCGGTACCCCGGTCGTAACCAAAGTGATCCTGCGGGGAAGTAATATGGTTACTTAATTCGATGGCGGCTGGTTACAAGCCGGCCGTTCAGGAGACCCCGAATGCATTCCACCCTGATCCAGGTTACCGACCGCATCCGCGAGCGCAGCGCCAAGCTGCGCGGCGACTACCTCGCGCGCATCGCCAAGATGAGCGGCCGCCAGCGTGGCTTCGAACGCATGGGCTGCGCCAATGTGGCCCATGCGGTGGCGGCCCTGCCGTCCAGCGACAAGCTGCGCATCGTGGCCGAGAAAGCGCCCCACCTCGGCGTCGTCACGGCCTACAACGACATGCTGTCGGCGCATCAACCCTACGAGAGCTATCCCGGCCAGATCCGCGCCGAGGCGCAGCGCCTGGGTGCGACCGTGCAGGTGGCTGGCGGCGTGCCGGCCATGTGCGACGGCGTGACGCAGGGACTGCCCGGCATGGAGCTGAGCCTGTTCTCGCGCGACACCATCGCCATGGGCACGGCCATCGCGCTGACCCACGATGTCTTCGATGCAGCCCTGCTGCTGGGCATCTGCGACAAGATCGTGCCGGGCCTGCTGATCGGCGCCCTGCATTTTGGCCATTTGCCCTGCGTCTTCGTGCCGGCAGGGCCGATGAGCTCGGGCATCTCCAACAGCGACAAGGCCAAGGTGCGTGAGCTCTACGCGCAGGGCAAGGTCGGCCGCGACGAGCTGCTCAAGAGCGAGTCCGCCGCGTATCACGGTGCCGGCACCTGCACCTTCTACGGCACCGCCAACAGCAACCAGATGCTGTTGGAGGCCATGGGCCTGCACACGCCGGGCAGCGCCTTCGTGCATCCGCATGACGATCTGCGTGCGGCGCTGACGCGCGAGGCTGTGGCCACCGCATTGCGCATCTCCGGTCGCGTCGAGGGCCAGCCCGCGCGGCCGATCGGCCAGGTGGTGGACGAGCGCTGCATCGTCAATGCGATGGCGGCCCTGTTGGCCACCGGCGGCTCGACCAACCACCTGATCCACTGGGTGGCCGTGGCGCGCTCGGCGGGCATCCTGATCGACTGGAGCGACTTCTCGGCCCTGTCCGCCGTCGTGCCGCTGCTGGCCCGCGTGTACCCCAATGGCAGTGCCGACGTGAACCAGTTCCAGGCCGCCGGCGGGCCGGGCTTCGTGATCCGAGAGCTGCTGGATGCCGGGCTGATGCACGAGGACGTGCTCTCGGTCGCCGGCAGCAGCCTGCGGCCCTACACCTTCGTGCCCCGCGCGGTGGGCGCCAGCGGCGAGGTGGTGCGTGAGCCTCTGCCCGCCGCCAGCGGCGACGACAGCGTCGTGCGCTCGGCCGGCGCGCCGTTCAGCCCGACCGGCGGCCTGAAGCTGCTGGACGGCAATCTGGGCCGCGCCGTCATCAAGGTCTCGGCCGTGCCGGAGGACCGCCACAGCATCGAGGCACCCTGCCGCATCTTCGTCACTCAGGAGGCCATGCTGGCGGCTTTCAACGCCGGCGAACTGGAGCGCGACGTCGTGGTCGTCGTGCGCTTCCAGGGTCCGCAGGCCAACGGCATGCCCGAGTTGCACAAGCTGACGCCGCCGCTGGCGGTGCTGCAGGGCAAGGGCTTCAAGGTCGCCCTGGTGACCGACGGCCGCATGAGCGGCGCTTCGGGCAAGGTGCCGGCCGCCATCCATGTCAGCCCCGAGGCCCTGGCGGGTGGGCCGCTGGCCCGCCTGCGTGACGGTGACGTCGTGCGCGTGTGCGCGCTGACCGGCACGCTGCAGGCCCTGGTCGACGAGGTCGACTGGGCCTCGCGCACCGCTGCGACCCTCGGCGCGGACGCGGCCGATGCCAATGCCCATGGCCTGGGCCGCGAACTCTTCGCCGGTATGCGGCGCAATGTCCTGAGCGCCGAGGAAGGCGCCTGCACCTGGTTGTGAAAGCCATCTCCATGCTCGATACCCTCAGCCTGGCCAGCCACGGCCCCGTCATCCCCGTCATCGTGATCCAGCGCCTGGAGGATGCCGTGCCGCTGGCTGAGGCCCTGGTGGCCGGCGGCGTCAAGGTGCTCGAAGTGACGCTGCGCACGCCGGTCGCGCTGCAGGCCATCGAGGCCATGGCCAAGGTGCCCGGCGCCATCGTCGGTGCCGGCACGCTGCGCAGCCCGCAGGACGTGCTCAACGCCAAGAATGCCGGCTGCCAGTTCGGGGTCAGCCCCGGCTTCACCGAGGCCATCGGCGCGGCCTGCCGTGAGCAGGGTCTGCCGCTGCTGCCCGGCGTCTCGACGGCGTCCGAGGTGATGCAGGCGAACGCTGCGGGCTATGGCTTCCTGAAGCTCTTCCCTGCCGTCGCCGTGGGCGGCGTGAACCTGTTGAAGGCCCTGGCCGGCCCCTTCCCCGACGTGGCCTTCTGCCCGACCGGTGGCATCTCGCTGGAGACCGCGCCGCAGTTCCTGCAGTTGCCCAATGTCAGGGTGTGTGGCGGCTCGTGGCTGACGCCGCAGGATGCGGTCGATGCCAAGGATTGGGCTCGCATCACGCGGCTGGCGGCCGAAGCCGGCGCGCTGCGCGGCTGATCCGGCGTCGCTGCGAGCGCGGCCTCAGGCGGCCAGGCGCATCGCCAGGCCTGCGGTCCGGGGTGAGCCCCTCAGCCCGTGCAGCATGTCGAGCACCGGGCCCTGCCAGGGCAGCAGATAGACCAGCGTCGCCAGCATCACGCGGCGCCGAGAGGAGAGCAGCGGGCGCTGTCGATCGTCGAGCAGCAGCACGTTGCAGCGGACATTGAGCGGGTCGGCCTGCACGACGGCCCCGCCGTCCAACTCGAGCCAGTCCCATTCCAGCCACGCGCTGCCATCGGCAAAGCAGCGCTCCCAGCGCGTGGAGCCGCTGCAGCGACGCCCCGCGGTGCGTGCTCGCTGCACACGGGTTCGCGCGTGTTGCACGTCAAGCGCCACCGCCGGCAGCGATGCCGCGGACCAGCAGATGCTGCCCTCGGGGAGTTGGATCAAGGTCGACATGGCGCATGCCTTTCAAGGAAAACGCGAGCTTCGCGCTGCAGTCTCTGGTCACGCTGCTCGCGCAACAAGCTGGCAGACTTGGCAGGTATGGGCCAACGCGAAATCAACTATCAGCAGCTGATTGATGTCGGGCTGAGCGAGGACTTTGCCGGCTTCGAGAGGCGGCTGATCTCGACGGCTGAGGCCATGGGCTTTCCGATCATTTCGGGTGTTCTGATGCGCGGGCAGCTCACCGCGAAAGGCATTGATGGCCGGTCCTTCGGCAACACGCATCAGGGGCACGCAGAGGCCTACAAGGACGCATCGAATGCCATGCGGGACCCCGTGCTGGATCGGCTCATGGCACAGCCTTTGCCAGTGGTTTACGACCAAAGTACTTATGTTGCGGCGGGCGCTGGCGAGCTGTGGGAGGCCCAGGCCCCGTACGGCTACCGAACAGGTATCGCTGTAAAGCTGCACTTGCCCGGCGAGAAGATGTTTCTCTTGGGCGTGGACCGTGAGGACGCGCTACCCGCGCCCAGTGAAGGCTTGATGCACTTGATCGCAAGCCTGCAGTTGCTGGCGTCTCACGCGATGGTGGCTGCCGATCGCCTGCTCAGCCTGAGTCGCAACGAGCGCGACTTTCCAAGGCTGACCAAACGCGAACTCGACGTGCTGAGCTGGACGGCGCAAGGCAAGACCGCATGGGAGGTCGGCGTGATCCTCAGCATGAGCGAGAAGACGGTCAACTTCCACCTGGGTAACGCGATGCGCAAGCTGGAGGTGACGTCCAAGCACCAGGCGGTCCTGAAGTGTGTGACGGCCGGCCTGTTGTAGGCCCGCAGCCAGACGCGGCAACCTGGAAGAGTTTCCAGGTTTCTAAAAGCTCTGAAACGGCGACAGTGACGACACTCAATTTCGTCCCTCTCCCAAGGAGCTTTCCATGGAACTCGTCAAATTCATCTACGAACTCCTCGGCCTGCCCTACGGTGGCTGCTGAGGCGCTCTCGGCACTTAGCGCTGAGACTCAAGCACTCTGAGGTCGCGCAGATGCGTCGCTCTCGACGGAGAGCCTCGCGGACATCACTCTGTCGCTGCAATACGGCCATCGCCGATCTGGGCTGAACACCACGATGACCACCTCGTGCCCATCTCCCCCGCCACGTACGCGAAACTGCTGAGCCTCGCCGACCAGGCGCCGCTTGACTGCCTGCCGTTGACGCAGCGCACATTGGCTTGGGCCAAGACGCTGGGCTACAACCAGATCGGCCAGATCCGAAGCGCGTCAACCCAGCGTTTGCTTGCCGACCTCGGCGAGGATCGCGCCGAAGAGTTGCGTCGAGCACTCCACGATTTCGGCATACGTCAGTGCGAGCCGGACGATTGAACCGCAATCGCGCGGCTTCATCGTCAGACTCGGGCCTCTGGTGGAAATTTCGCAGCACGGCGCAACGCAACCGCATCGGACGCTGACCGTGTCTCCTGCGCCGTCAGGCGGAACACCCTGAGCGCATCGGTCACCTGTGCGGTTTCGTCCAGCATTTCTGAAGCCGAACGTGCCAGCTGCTCGACCATCGTGGCGTTTTGCTGGGTGATGTCGTCGAGCTGGCGGATCGCGCCGTGCACCTCGGCCACGCCACGCAGCTGCGTCGCGGCGGCGGCGTCGATGTCGGTGATCAAGGTCGTGAAGTCGCGCACCTTGGACAGCGTGGCGTCGATGCTGTCCCGCGCAGCGCGGGTCTGCGCCTCACCGGCCTGAACGCGCTGGGTCGACTCGTCGATCAGCGACTTGATTTCACGGGCGGCCCGCGAGCTGCGCTGGGCCAGGGCCCGCACCTCACCGGCCACGACTGCAAAGCCCTTGCCATGCTCGCCGGCCCGGGCTGCTTCGACGGCCGCGTTCAGGGCCAGCAGATTGGTCTGGAAGGCGATGCTGTCGATGAGCTGCACGATCTCGCCGATGCGGTGGGACGACGCGGCGATGCCGCCCATGGTGTCGGTGACCGAATGCACGACCTCGGCGCTGCGCCGCGACACCTCGTGCAGTTCGCCGACAACGCCGTTGGCCGCCTGCGTGCCGCTGCTGGTGTGGCGCACCGTGGCCGCGATCTGTTCCATGCTGGCCACGGTCTGCTGCAGGTTCGTCGCCTGGGCTTCGGTGCGGCCCGCCAGGTCGTGGTTGCCCCGGGCGATTTCGTCGCTGCCGCGCCGGATTCGCTCGATCTCCTCGCGCGTGTCGGTCACCATTGCGCGCAGGTTGACGCCCACCTGGGCCAGCGAGGCCTCCAGCCCGCGCAACCCCGGCTGACCGCTGCGCACCAGCACCGCCGCCAGGTCGCCGGCCGCGAGCGCGTTCGCATAGGTTTCGACCCGTGCCAGCGCGGCGCGCTGGCGCCCATGCCGCCAGGCCGCCACGCCGCAGCCGGCCACCAGGGCAGCCCCCAGAGCGGGCCCCGGCCCGGCCTGGGCGCAGGCCAGTGCGCCCAGCAAGCCCATGCCGAGGTAGACCAAGGCTTCGCCGAGCCACGGCCTGTGTCGTGCCAGGCTCGCCCAGGTACCGGCCCAGCCAGGGCGCAGCAGCTCTCCGCCCTGCAGACGATGGCGCAGGCGGCCGCTGCCCGCCTCGACCCGCATCTTGCTGAACAGCTGCTCGGCGGCCTCGATCTGTGCCCGGGTGGGTTCCGAGCGCACCGACAGATAGGCCACTGGCCGACCGTCATCCAGCAGCGGCGTGACATTGGCCAGCACCCAGTAGTGGTCGCCGTTCTTGCGCCGGTTCTTCACGACGCCCGACCAGGGGTGGCCGGCCTGGATGGTGGCCCACATGTCGCGGAATGCCTCCTCGGGCACGTCCGGGTGGCGCAGGATGTTGTGCGGCTGGCCCAGCAGTTCGTTCAGTGCGTAGCCGCTGGTCGCAACGAAGACCGCGTTGGCATGCAGGATGCGCCCCTTCAGGTCGGTCGTGGAGACCAGCAATCGGCCGGACGGAAAGGGGTGCTCGCGCTGGGTGACGGGTTGTAGTCGCATCGTAAGCTCCTCGCAGACATGCGAGCATGCATGCCCGCTGCCCGCGCAGGCTTGATCTCGCGCAACCCGATGGACGCAGGCCCCGATCCCGATGCAAGACCGTGAAATTCCCCTCGACCACTGGCCGCGCCGTGCGGCACTGGAGCACTTTCGGGCGATGGCGAGGCCGGCGTTCAGCGTGACCGCCGATGTCGACGTGACCGGCCTGCGCGAGCGTGCCGCCGCGCGGGGCGCCACACCCTGGCTGGCCTACCACCATGCGGCGCTGGAGGCGGCCAACGGTATCGACGCGATGCGCCAGACCCTGATCGATGGCGGCCGGGGCGTGCGCGAGTTCGGCGTCATCCACGCGAGCTCGACGGTGCTGCGCGAGGACGGCAGCTTTGGCTTCGTCACACTGCCGCGCGAGGCCTCGCTGGAGCGCTTCGCCGAACGCGGCCAGGCCAGCCTGGCGCGGGTTCGCCGTGCCAGTGGCTCACTGTTTGCCGGTGACGAGCCCGGCGAGGCGCGCGAGGAAACGCTGGTGCACATGACGGCACTGCCCTGGTTCTCGTTCACCGCATTCACGCATGCGCGCGGCGCGGCCGACGACCGGCCCAAGATCGCCTTCGGGCGTTTCAAGGAGGTCGGCAGCCGGCTGCTGATGCCGGTGGCCGTCGACGTGCACCATGCCTTGTGCGACGGCGTGCATGTGGGCCGCTTCTTCGAGCGGCTGCAGGACCAGCTGAACCGGGTCTAGGCCGCCTGGCGGCTCACACCGCGCTCTCGAGCACCGCGCGGCTGACCTCCAGCGTCACATCGCCGTGCTCGCCGAGCTTGGTCATGCCGTGCGCCTCCAGCTTGGCCAGGATGGCGTCCAGCTTGGGCTCGCGGATGCCATGGCCCGACAGCCGTGTCGGCACGCCCATGCGCTCGAAGAAGGCGCGGGTGGCGTCGATGGCCGCGTCGATGCGGCTGTCCTCGGTGCCCTCGGTCAGGCCCCAGACGCGCTCGGCGTATTGCAGCAGCTTGGCTCGCTTGGGCTCGCGGCGGGCGGCGAGCATCGCGGGCAGCACGATGGCCAAGGTCTGGGCATGGTCCAGCCCATGCACGGCCGTGATCTCGTGGCCCAGCATGTGGGTGCTCCAGTCCTGCGGCACGCCGGCGCCGAGGTAGCCGTTGAGCGCCATGGTCGCCGCCCACATCACATTGGCGCGGGCGTCGTAGTCGCTCGGGTTGGCCAGCAGCTTGGGGCCTTCCTCGATCAGGGTCAGCAACAGGCCCTCGGCCATGCGGTCCTGCACCTTGGCATTGGCCGGGTAGGTCAGGTATTGCTCGATGGTGTGGACAAAGGCGTCGACCACGCCGTTGCCGGTCTGGCGCTCCGGCAGGCTGAACAGCGTGCTCGGGTCCAGCACCGCGAAGCGCGGGAAGACCTTTTCTGACGCGAAGAAGAGCTTGTCGCCGGTCTCGCGCCGGCTGACGACGGCGCCCGAGTTCATTTCCGAGCCGGTCGCGGCCAGGGTCAGCACCACGCCCAACGGCACCGCGGACTTGACCTTGCCCTTGCCGGTCAGCAGTTCCCAGGGGTCGCCCTCGTAGTGCAGGCCGGCAGCAATGAATTTGCTGCCGTCGGCCACCGAGCCGCCGCCGACGGCGAGCACGAAGTCGACACCATGCTCGCGCCCGGTCGCGATGGCCCGCATCAGCGTGGCGTAGTCGGGGTTGGGCTCGATGCCGCCAAACTCGACGGCCAGGCGATCGCCCAGGGCCTGGCGCACCTGTTCCATCACGCCGTTGCGCAGCACGCTGCCGCCGCCATAGGTCACCAGCACCCGGCTGCCGGCCGGCACCTGTTTCGCGAGCGATGCGATCTGGCCTTGGCCAAACAGCACGCGGGTCGGGACATAGAGATTGAAGTTGTTCATCCGGAAGCTCTCGTTGCTAGATGGGATCCAGGGCCGGCATGGTGTCAGGTCACAAAAGGCCGCGCGGCAGCAGGGAGACTAGGGCCTGCTGCCGTCGTGTTAACAGGCCCTAGCCGTCGAGGGTCACGACCACCGGCGCATGGTCGCTGGGCCGCTCGTGCTTGCGCGGCAGCTTGTCGATTTCGCAGGCTGTGACCCGGGCCTTGAGCGCATCGCTGACCAGGATGTGGTCGATGCGCAGGCCCTGGTTCTTGCGGAAGGCCAGGTTGCGATAGTCCCACCAGCTCCAGCTCTTGGCCGGTTGTTCGAAGAGGCGGAAGGCATCGGTCAGCCCGAGGCCGAGAAGCTGCTGGAACTGCGCGCGTTCCTCGGCGGTGCAATGGATCTGGCCGGCCCAGGCGACAGGATCGTAGACGTCTCGGTCTTCGGGGGCGATGTTGAAGTCTCCCATCAGCACCAGCTGCTCATGCGCCTGCAACTCCGTGGCGAGCCAGCGGCGCAGCGCGTCCAGCCAGCCCATCTTGTAGACGAACTTGTCGCTGTCCGGCGCCTGGCCGTTCGGAAAGTAGCCGCCGATGACGCGCACGCCGCCCACGGTGCCGGCAATCACGCGGGCCTGCTCGTCCACGAGGCCCGGGATGTTCTTGACGACGGCGCTCGCCGGCTCACGGCTGATCAGCGCCACGCCGTTGTAGGTCTTCTGGCCGAACCACTGCACCTGCCAGCCCGCCGCGCCGAAGTCGCTGGTCGGGAACTTGTCATCGGTCAGCTTGGTCTCCTGCAGCACCAGCGCGTCGACCGGATGCGCGGCCAGCCAGTCGAGCACCTGGGGCAGGCGGATGGACAGGGAGTTGACGTTCCAGGTGGCGAATTGCTTCATCAGGGCAGCTTGGTTGCACGGGTTGCAGCGGCATTGTGACGGTCAGATGGCGACGCTGTGGCGACCACCTGACGGGCCTGCGGTGGCGCGGTGCCGGCCGTGGTCAGTGTCCGGTCAGTTTGCAGCTTCTAGAGTGCCTCAATCTGCCTCTCGCTGTTCCCAGACCTGCATGAGTTCCAATCCGTCCACCGGCCAACCGCTCGCGTCCCTGCTGCAACGGTGGCGTTTGCCGCTGGCGGTTGCGGGCGCTGTCGTGATCGGCCTCGGGGCGCTGCTGTTGCTGCTGCGCCAGCCGGAGGCGCCGAAGTCGCCGCCGGCACCCGCGGCACTGCTGCTGAACGGTGACACGGTGCGGCTGGAGCCCGACCAGGTGGCGGAGATGAAGGTGGGCCGCGTCGAGAGCCGCGCCTTCCAGGCTCGGCGCGAGGCCTTCGGCATGATCGACTTCGATCAGGACCATGCGGTCCAGGTGTTCTCGCCCTACCAGGGCCGGATCGGCCGGGTGCTGGCACGTGCCGGTGACGAGGTGCGCAAGGGCCAGCTGCTGTATACGGTGCAGATCCCTGATCTGGCGCAGGCCGCGTCCACCTTGATCGCGGCAGCCGGCAACCTGCAGGCCAGCACCAAGACACTGGAGCGCGCCGAGGGCCTGGCCGCCGGGCAGAGCATCCCGCAACGGGAATTGCAGCAAAACATTGCGGACCAGCAGGCCGCCGAAGGCGCCTACCGCGCGGCGCGCAAGACGCTGGGCCTGTTCGGGCTGAACAGCGCCGACATCGACGAGATGGAAAAGACCCGGCGGGTGGAGACCGAAATGGAGGTGCGCAGCCCGCTCGCCGGCCGCGTCGTGGCACGCGCCGCGGCGGAGGGTCTGCTGGTGCAGCCCGGCGCCGGCGCACCGCCCTTCCTGGTGGCGGACATGCGCAAGCTCTGGATGGTGGCCAGCGTGCCCGAATCGGAACTGGGCGGCTACCGCGTGGGGCAGAAGGTGAGCATGTCGGTGTCGGCCTACCCGGCCCGGCGGTTCACCGGCACGCTGTCCTATATCGGCGATGTCTCTGACCCGGCCTCGCATCGCATCAGCCTGCGCGCGGAGGTGGCCGATCCGAACCATCTGCTGCGGCCGCAGATGCTGGCCCAGTTCAGCATCGAGATCCAGGCCGCCACCGAGGCGCCGGCCGTGCCCGAGACGGCGCTGGCCCGGGAGAGTGATGGCAGCTTCAGTGCCTGGGTGGCGCGCGATGCGCAGAGCTTCACGCGCCGCAAGGTGGTGACCGGCCTGACCCAGGACGGCTGGGTGCAGATCGTCGATGGGCTCAAGCCCGGGGAGAGGATCGCCAGGGAACGCGCGCTGTTCCTGAGCAATCTGGCGCAGATGGCACAGAACTGAGCGGAGCGCCGAGATGTTTCGTCCGTTGCTGGCCTTCGTGCTGACGCGCCGCCCGCTGGTCCTGCTGGGGCTGCTGGCCTTTCTGGCGGCAGGGCTGCTGGCGTTTTTTCAGCTCAATGTCGAGGCCTATCCCAATCCGGCGCCGGTCATCCTCGAGATCAGCGCGCAGTCGGCCGGGCAATCGGCCGAGGAGATGGAGCGCTACTACACGCGTCCGATGGAAATCGGCCTGGCCGCGACGCTCGGGGTGGACAACATCCGCTCGACCTCGTTTTACGGCCTGTCCTTCGTCCGTGTGACCTTCAAGTACGGCGTCGACTATGTCGCGGCGCTGACCCAGACCGCGATCAGCCTGCAGCAAAACGTCAGCCTGCCCAATGGCGTGCAGCCACAGATCCAGGCCTCCAGCCTGGTGGGCGAAATCCTGCGCTACCAGGTCAAGGGCCCGAGCACCTACAGCCTGACCGACCTGCGCGGCATCCAGGACTGGATCGTCCAGCGGCGCTTGCTGACGGTGCCCGGTGTCAGCCAGATCGTGACCTGGGGCGGCACGACCAAGGAGTACCACGTCGAGGTCCAGCCGAGCCGGCTGGAGAGCTACGGCCTGACGCTGCAACAGGTCATCCAGGCCTTGAGCAATGCGAACAACAACGTGGGTGGGCGGGCGGTCAGCGTGGGCGATCAGTCCGTCAATGTGCGCGGCCTCGGCCTGATGCGCGACATCCAGGATGTCGGCAACACCGTGCTCAGCCAGCAGAACGGCCAGCCGGTGCTGGTGCGCGACGTGGCCGAGATCAGCGTCGGCCATGTGCCCCGGCTTGGTGAGGCCGGCCGTGATGCCAGCGACGATGTCGTCACCGGGTTGGTGGTGATGAACCGCACGCTGCAGACCAAGGACGTCATTGCCCGCGTCAAGGCGGCGGTCGACACGATGAACCGCGACGGCAGCCTGCCGCAGGGCGTGCGCCTGGAGCCCTATTACGACCGCTCGACGCTGGTCAATGTCACCACACACACCGTGATCCACAACCTGGTGTTCGGATGCGTGCTGGTTTTCTTCATCCAGTGGATATTCCTGGGCGATCTGCGCAGCGCGGTCATCGTCAGCGTCAACATCCCGTTCGCTCTGTGCTTCAGCATCATCATGCTGGTGCTGAGCGGGGAATCCGCCAATCTGCTGTCGCTGGGCGCAGTGGACTTCGGCATCATCGTCGACTCGGCGGTCATCCTGGTCGAGAACGTCTACCGCAACTTCCAGGCGCCACCACGGCAGCGGGTGGAGGCCTTGCGTGCGATGACGCGCGGGCCGCATGGCCGGGACACCGACCCAGCGCTGGGCTGGACCCAGCGCCTGCGCATGATCTTCATGAGCGCGCTGCAGGTGGACAACTCCATTCTGTTCTCCACGGTCATCACCATCGCGGCCTTCTCCCCGCTGTTCCTGATGACGGGGGTCGAGGGCCAGATCTTCGGCCCGATGGCCCGCACCTATGGCTATGCACTGGCCGGCGCCTTGCTGGCCACCTTCACGGTGACGCCGGTGTTGGTGGCCTACCTGTTGCCGCGCCGGGTGGCCGAGGAGGAAACCCGGCTGGTGCGCTGGATCCAGCGCGTCTACGAACCCGTGCTGCGCTGGTCCCTCGCCCATGTCCGCTGGATGTGCGGCTTCGCGGCGGCCTTCCTGATCGGCATCGTCGTGCTGACCAGCCAACTCGGCAGCGAGTTTCTGCCGGCGCTCGAAGAGGGCAATCTGTGGATCCGGGCGTCCATGCCGCCCACCATCTCGCTCGAAGCCGGTACCCAGATGGCCAACCGGATGCGCAAGATCATCCAGGGCTTCCCCGAAGTGTTGACCGTGGTGTCTCAGCACGGCCGGCCCGATGACGGCAGCGATGCCTCGGGCTTCAACAATATCGAGCTGTTCGCGCCGCTCAAACCTCTGGATGAATGGCCACCCGGCCTGACCAAGGAGCAGCTCGTGAACGAGCTGCAGGGGCTGCTGACGCGCGAGTTCCCGGGCGTGGTCTTCAACTTCTCGCAGTACATCCAGGACAACGTCGAAGAGGGGCTCTCGGGCGTCAAGGGTGCCAACTCGGTCAAGATCATCGGGCCCGATCTCGGCATCCTCGAAAAGGTTGCCGCCCGGGCGATGTCGCTGATGGGGCAGGTCCAGGGCGTCGGTGACCTCGGCATCTTCAATGTCCTCGGCCAGCCCAACCTCAGCATCCAGATCGACCGCGTCAAGGCGGCCCGCTATGGCTTGAACACCGGCGATGTCAATGCCGTGGTGCAGACCGCGCTGGGCGGCTCGGTCGTCACCGCGGTGCTGGAAGGCGAGCGGCAGTACGGCCTGTCGGTGCGCTTCGCGGGCCCGGCCCGTGCCAGCATCGAGCGCATCCGCGACCTGCGGGTGAGCTACAACACCGGCAGTGGCACGGGCTATGTGCCGCTGCGCGAAATCGCCACCATCGGCCTGGACACCGGCGCGACCTACATTTATCACGAGCGCAACGAGCGCTACATCCCGATCAAGTTCAGCGTGCGCGGCCGCGACCTCGGCAGCACCGTCGCCGAGATCCAGTCCACGCTGGCCGAGAACCTGCCCCTGCCCGAGGGCTACCGGATCGTGTACGCCGGCGAGTTCGAGGAGCTGCAGAAGGCCAAGGCGCGCATGAGCGTCCTGATCCCTGCGGCCCTGGTGCTGATCCTGGCGCTGCTCTATGCCCTGTTCAACAGCATCGGCTACAGCTTGCTGGCGCTGGCGGCCGTGCCCTTCACCGTGGCCAGTGGCGTGCTCGCGCTGTTCGTGTCGGGTCAGGTGGTCAGCATTTCCGCGGTGATCGGCTTCGTGTCGCTGCTGGGCGTCTCGGTGATGGACGGCATCCTGATCCTGACCTATTTCAAGGAGCTGCGGCTGCGCGGCAGCACGCCCGAGCAAGCGATCTACGACGCCTATATGCACCGGATGCGCCCCTTGCTGATGACCGCGCTGTCCGCCTGCATCGGCCTGCTGCCCGCCGCCGTCAGCCATGGCATCGGCAGCCAGGTGCAGCGCCCGCTGGCCATCGTGGTGGTCGGCGGCATGTTCATCGGGCCGGTCTTCCTGCTCGTGGTGGTGCCGGCGCTGCGGCTGGCGGTGTTGCGGCGCATGAAACTGAAGACGCGCCGCAAGGGCCTGGGCGGCAATGCAGCGGCCTGACGGAGACCCCATGAAGTTGCACGACAAGCTCCCGTCCACCGCCTGGACCCCGCTGCTGGGCCTGTTCGCGGCCGCGGCGCTGGTGGGTTGCGCGGCCGGCCCGGACTACCGTGAACCCGCCGCGCCGCAGGCGCGCGCCTATGTTCGCGGCGAGGTGGTCGACACCCAGGCCCCGCCCCCGGCGCGCTGGTGGGCGGCCTACGGCTCCGAGCGTTTGAATGGCCTGGTCGAACGCGCCTTGCAGCGCAATCCGGGCATGGCGGCCGCTGAGGCCAATCTGCGCCAGGCCCAGGAGAACGTGAATGCCCAGCGCGGCCTGTTCTATCCCTCGGTGCAACTGGGCTACAACGTCAGCCGGCAGAACTCCGGTGCGGTGCTGTCCTCGTCCCTGAACTCGGGCCAGTCGCTCTACAACCTGCACACCGCCCAGCTCAACGTCGGCTTCGTGCCCGATGTGTTTGGCGGCAACCGCCGCCAGCTGGAATCGCTGCAGGCCAGTGAGGACAGCCAGCGCTACCAGAACGACGCTCTGCGCACGACCATCGCCAGCAACGTCGCGGCCGCCGTGATGCAGGAGCTGTCGCTGCTGGAGCAGCTGCGCATCCTGGACGAGACCCTCGGCCTGGCTCGGGAGCAGTTGCAGCACACGCGGGCCCAGCAGCAGGCCGGCTACAGCAGCGGGCTGGACCTCGCCCAGCAGGAGGCTGCCTATGCCCAGGTCGAGGCGCTGCTGCCGCCGCTGAACAAGCAGCTGGAGCAGACCCGGGATCTGCTGGCGGTTCTGTGTGGCGACCTGCCCAGCGACTGGGCGCTGACGACGGGCAACACGGCTGCGACCGGCATCAGCAGCCTGCAACTGCCGCAGCCGCTGCCCCAGGTCCTGCCGTCCCAGCTGGTGCGGTTCCGGCCCGATGTGCAGGCCGCCGCGGCGCAGCTGCACGCCGCCTACGCGGGCATCGGCGTCAGCGCCAGTGCCTTGCTGCCGCAGTTCTCCATCGGCGCGAACCTGAGTTACAGCGCCACGGCGCTGTCCACGCTGTTTTCGCCGGCCCAGCAGTCCTGGAACCTGGTGGCCGGCCTGACCCAGCCGCTGTTCGACGGCGGTACGCTGCGGGCCCGCAAACGCGCGGCCGAGGCCGCCGCCGAAGCCGCACAGGCGCAGTACCAGAGCACCGTGTTGACCGCCTTCCAGAACGTGGCCGACACCCTGTACGCGCTGGAGCATGACCGCCGTGCGCTGGAGGCCGCGGAGCGCAACGTTGCCGCAAGCGAGCGCCTGGCCCGGCTGACCGAGCAGCAATTCAGGCTGGGCTATGCCGGCCGCCCGGCCTGGCTGGCGGCCCAGCAGGCCTGGCTGCAGGCCCGGGTGGCCCTGGTGGGCGCGCGCGCCACCTACCTCGGTGACACCGTGGCCCTGTACCAGGCGCTGGGCGGCGGGTGGCAGCTCGGTGCCGAGGCCCAGGCCGAACCCCCCAGCACGCCACGCTGAACGGCGCGGCCCGGCCACCGGAGGCGGCGCTCAGGCGCCAGCCTCGGCCGAGGTGTCACAGTCCAGGCAGGTCTCGATGGGCGGGGAGGGCAGGTGCAGGTCGCTCTGCAGCTGGCGCAAAGCGGTGCGCAGGCCTTCCTCGATCACCGGGTGGTAGAAGGGGCTGTCCAGCATCTGCTGCACCGTGTCGCCGCGCTGCACGCTCCAGGCCAACAGGTGGCCGAGGTGCTCGGCCGCCGGCCCGATCATTTCGGCGCCCAGCAGCCGTCCGGTGCCGCGCTCGGCATAGACATGCAGGCCGCCGCGGTTGACCAACATCACGCGGCTGCGGCCCTGGTCGGCGAAGCTGACGCGGCCGGTGTCGAAGGCCTGCCCGGCGGCCGTCAGCTCCGCATGGCTGGCGCCGGCGATCGCGATCTGCGGGTCGCTGAAGACGATGGCCAGTGGCGCGCGGCGCGGCCGGCGATGGACCGCCGGCCAGCGCGCGGCGTTGTCGCCCGCGATGCGGCCGGCGTCTGCGGCCTCGTGCAGCAGCGGCCGGTCATCCGTCACGTCGCCCGCGACGAACACAGGGCTGCTGCCCCACTGGCCGGTGTGGCGGTCCAGCGTGAGCGCGCCGAGACCGAGCGCCTCCAGGCCGAGCCCGTCGAGCTGGGGCTCGCGGCCCGCGGCGCAGAGCAGGGCGTCGAAGTGCTCGCCGCCGATGCGCACCCCGTCGCCGTCCAGCTCGGGCTGCGGCAGCCCGGCATTCAGCGTCAACGGCAATTCGGCGCCGAACATCTGGCCGGACAGGGCCTGCAGCTCCGGGTCGGTCAGCGGCCCGACGCGCTCGCCGCGCGCAAACAGGCGCACGCGCACGCCGAGCCTGTGCAGCGCCAGCGCCAGTTCCAGGCCGATCACGCCGGCGCCGTAGACCGCCAGCGAGCGCGGCAGATCCTGCCACTCGAACACATCGTCATTGACCAGCAGCCTGCTGCCCAGGCGGTCGCGCCAACCGGCCGGGATGCGGGGCCGCGAGCCGGTCGCGATGACGATGGACCGGGCCTGCACCGCTTGGCCGTTCACGTCCAGGCTGTTCGGCCCGGTGAAGCGGGCGTGGCCGAACAGCCGGGTTGCCTCGGGCCAGCCGTTCACGGTATCCAGCACGAAGCCGACAAAGCGGTCGCGCTCCTCACGCACACGCCGCATCACCGCGCGGCCGTCCACCTGCGGCTGCCCGGCCTGCACGCCGAATCGGTGCGCCTCGCGCACGGCCGCGGCGGCTTCGGCGGCGGCGATCAGCAGCTTGCTCGGCATGCAGCCGACGCGGGCACAGGTGGTGCCGTAATGGGCCGCCTCGATCAGCAGCACGCGGTCGGTGTGCACCCGTGCGGCCCGGTAGGCCGCCATGCCAGCGGTGCCGGCGCCGATGATGGCCACGTCGCAGGAAAGAGGAGTCATGGTGGTGCTTGCTTTCTGAAGCGGTGCAGGGGCGTGTCGGCGCAGCTTAAGCCCTGCAGCGCGGGGCCTGTCGCGCCGCCTCCTGCCTGTTCCCGCCTGCTCCTGCATGCTCCTGCCTGCAGCCACCGTTGAACGGACCCTAGAACGGCACCGGGCAGACCCAGCGCCGTCCGTCCAGCTGCAGCTCGCTGGCATGCAGCAACAAGCGCGGGCTCGCGGCGGCGACCTGCGGCGAGGCATAGAGGTTGTCGCCGACGATGGCGTGGCCGATGTGGGCGAGGTGGACGCGCAGCTGGTGGCTGCGCCCGGTCAGTGGTTCCAGCGTCACGCGCGTCTGGCCCTGTGCGTGCGACAGCGCGCGCCAACGGGTTTGCGACGGCTTGCCGTGGCTGAAGTCCACCTGTTGGCGCGGACGATGGGGCCAGTCGGCCGCAAGCGGCAGGTCGATCAGCCCTTCGCCGTCGAGCTGGCCGGCGACGACGGCGACATAGACCTTGCCGACGCGGCGCTCCGCGAACGCCGCGCTGAGCTCGCGTTGCGCCTCGGCGCCCCGCGCGAACAGCAGCAGCCCCGAGGTGGCCTGGTCGAGCCGGTGCACCACCCGGGCCTCGGGGTAGAGGGCCTGCACCCGCGCGCTCGCACAGTCGGCCTCGGTGCGGCCCGGCACGCTGAGCAGGCCGGTGGGCTTGTCGACGATGACCAGGCGGTCATCGGCATGGACGACGGTGATCATCGGGAGGCCAGCGCTGTCAAGCGCCGGGCAGGCTGTGGGGTCGGTGGCATCCGGCAAACACGGGCGGCCAAAGGGCTGGCACGATAGCCGACATTGCAACGAGGAGCAGCAGATGAGCGAACAGGCCGTCGTCATCGAGGCCGCGGGCGGCGCGGAGCAGCTGAAGCGGGTGGACGTCGAGGTGGGCGAGCCCGGCCCGGGCGAGATCCGCATCCGCCACCACGCCTGCGGGCTGAACTACATCGACGTCTATCACCGCAACGGTAGCTATGCGCTGCCGCTGCCGGCCCGCCTGGGCATGGAAGGGGCGGGCATCGTCGAGGCGGTGGGCGAGGGCGTCAGCCACCTGCGGCCCGGCGACCGCGCCGCCTATGCCTGCAATCCGCCGGGCGCCTATTCGACGGCGCGCGTGATGCCGGCCAAGAGCGTGCTCCAGTTGCCCGAGGCCATCGACTTCGAGACCGGCGCGGCGATGATGCTCAAGGGCCTGACCGTGCAATACCTGCTGCGCAAGACGCTGCCGCAGGGCGGCCTGCAGGCGGGTGACTTCGTGCTCTTCCATGCCGCCGCGGGCGGTGTCGGGCTGATCGCCTGCCAGTGGGCACGCGCCCTCGGCCTGCGGCTGATTGCCACCGCCGGCAGCGACGAGAAATGCCAGCTGGCGCTGGAGCACGGGGCAACGCACGCGATCAACTACCGGCGCGATGTCGATTTCGCCGCCCGGGTGCGCGAGATCACCGGGGGCCAGGGCGTGAAGGTGGTCTATGACTCGGTGGGTGCCGACACTTGGGAGGGCTCGCTGAACAGCCTCGCGCCCTTCGGGCTGCTGGCCAGCTTTGGCGGGGCTTCCGGGCCGGTGCCGCCCGTCAACGTGGGCACGCTGGCGGCCAAGGGCTCGGTCTATCTGACGCGGCCGACACTGTTCACCCACATCGCCACACGCGAGGCCACGCAGGCCATGGGCGACGACCTGTTCGGCATGGTGGCCAGCGGTCAGGTCAAGATCCGCATCGACAGGCGCTATGCGCTGGCCGATGTGGCCCAGGCGCATCGCGACCTGGAAGCGCGCCGGCTGCTGGGCAGTGCCGTGCTGCTGCCTTGAGCGGGCTCAGCCGGCGGCGGCGAGCAGGATCTCGAAACTGAAGCTCGAGCCCACGCCGGGCGTGCTTTCGACCGCGACGTCGCCGCCCATCAGCCGCACCAGGCGCTGCACGATGGTCAGGCCCAGGCCGGTGCCGCCGTAGCGCCGTGTGATGCTGCCGTCGGCCTGGGTGAAGGGGTCGAAGATCTGACCGATCTGGTCGCGCGTCATGCCGATGCCGGTGTCGGTCACCGCGAAGCGCAGGCGCAGCCGCCCGGGGGCGTCGCCAAGATGCGCATCCGCCAGCGCGATCTCGATGCACACCTGGCCGTGCTCGGTGAACTTCAGCGCGTTGCCGATCAGATTGATCAGCACCTGGCGCAGCCGCAGCGCATCGCCGACGAGCTGCTGCGGCACGCTGGGTTGCACGCGGGCCTGCAGCTGGATGCCCTTGGCATGGGCCTGCAGCAGCAGGGGCTGGAGCGACTCGGCCAGGCATTCGTGCAGGCTGAACGGCTGCTCGTCGATCAGGATGCGACCGGCTTCGATCTTGGCCACATCGAGCAGGTCGTTGATGATGGTCATCAGGCCCTTGGCCGAGTCATGGGCCATTGAAATGAAGCGGCGCTGGCGCTCGTTCAGCTCGGTCTGCAGCACCAGCTCGGTCAGCCCCAGCACGCCGTTCATCGGGGTGCGGATCTCGTGGCTCATGTTCGCCAGAAAGCTGCTCTTGGCCTGGCTGGCGGCCTCCGCGGCCTCGCGGGCGGCGACGAGGGCGGCCTGGCTGGCCTTCAGGTCGGCGATGTCGCGCGCGTTGAACAGCAGGGTCGGCTGGCCGGTGACCGGGTCGCGCATCGGCCGCGCATCCAGCGCATGCCAGCGCGGGCCGGCCAGGGTCTGCAATTCCACGTCCTGGCGGCAGGCCTCACCGCGCTGCACCCGGCCGAGGATGCCGGCCGCGTCAGCGGGCTGGGCGAACAGGCGTGTGAACTCGGTCTGGCCCGGCTGGGGCGGCGTGTCGCCGAAGGTCAGCGCGGCGGCGGGGTTGCGCATCAGCAGTTCGCCCTGCGCGAGGCCGAACACGGCGATGCGTACCGAGGTGTGCTGCAGCGCCTCGACGCCGCGCAGCATCGACACGTCGGCGCCGCCGCCCAGCGAATCGGCCGCGAACAGCATCACCTGGCGCCGGTCCGGCGTGCGCATGCCGCGCGAAACCAGCATCACCGTCGTCGGCTCGCCCTTGGGGTAGAGCGTCCACTGCTCGCGCACGATCTTGCCTTGAGCATGGTCGGCGGCCGTCACCGCCAGACGCTCGCTCACGGTGTCGCCATGCTCGGTGAAATCGCGCGACAGGAACTCCTCGGCGCTGTCGGCATGCCAGAAGCGCAGTGCCGCCGGATTGGCCCAGAGGTTGCGCCGCTTGTCGGGGTCAAAAACCCACAGGGGAACGTCGAGCCAGTCGTAGTGGCTCAGGCTGGAGGAGTCGAGAAGCATACGGGGTACCGGAAGGCGGGCGATTGTCCCAGCTTGACCGGCCTCCCGGCGTGAACTTCTGCGCTATCCGTCCGCTGGACGGCCCAGCGCGGCTCGGTAGGCATGCCAGCTCGCATGCCCGAGCCACGGACCGACGATGATCAGACCGATGAACCCCGGCAGCATGGCCAGCACGACCAGGGTGGCCACCAGCATGCCCCAGAGCAGCATGACCAGCGGCTGCGTCAGGCAGAGCTTGAGGCTGGCCAGGCCGGCCGAGACCGCGTCGGTGTCGCGGTCCAGCAGCAGGGGCATCGCGATGACACTGATCGCGAAGATCAGACCGGCAAAGACGGCGGCGACCGCCAGATAGGCGACGACAAAGCCCAGGTGTTCGGCGCTCAGCAGCTTGGACAGCGACCCGGCGAAATCGGGCATGCCGTCGAAGCTGACCGCAAATACGACCAGGGCGGCCCGGCCCCAGAGCATCTCAAGGATCAGCAGCACGAAGCCGAAGATCGCGATCTGCCTGACATTGGGCAGCCAGGCGCCAAGGGCGTCCTCGATGCGGGGCGGCTCACCACGCTCCAGGCGCAGGCTGACCTGGTAGAGCCCCAGGCACAGCAGCGGCCCGAGCAGCAGAAAGCCGGCACACAGCGCCAGCGTGTAGATCGGCGCGTGGCGGAACACCATCAGCACCGCCAGGCCCATCAGCGTGAAACAGCCACCGAAGAAGCCGCCGATGGCGGGCGCGCGGCGCAGATCGGCCCAACCGAGTCTGAGCCAGTGCAGCGGTGCCGTGACCGGCAGGCGATGCAGCCTGGGACCGAGCTCGACGGCGGGCTCGGGGACGTAGGGGATGTAGCCGGGAGGATCTTCAGGTGCGGCGGACACGGCGCAGCTCATCCAGGATCAACAGGATGGCGCCGATGGTGATCGCACTGTCTGCGACGTTGAAGGCGGGGAAATACCAGCCGCCCGCGTGGACCTGGATGAAGTCGACGACATAGCCGTGGATGGCGCGGTCGATGACATTGCCGAGCGCGCCGCCGAGGATCAGCGTCAGGGCCCAGGCGAAGAGCTGCTGATGGCCGTGGCGGCGCAGCATCCAGACGATGAAGACGGCGGCCGCCAGGCCCAGGCCGAGGAAGAACCAGCGCTGCCAGCCCGAGGCCCCGTGCAGGAAGCTGAACGCCGCGCCGTAGTTGTGGGCGCGGACCAGGTCGAAGAAGCTGGTGACCGGGCGCACCTCGCCGAGCTGGAAGGCACCGATGACGAGGATCTTGGTGAATTGGTCGGCCAGGATGATCAGGCCCGCGATCAGCAGCCACTGCAGCAGGCCGGCGCCGGAAGAAGCGTTCTTGCCCGCCATGCTCAGGCCACCTTCCGCACTTCGCCCGCGCCGTGCAGGTTGCTGTCGCAACGGCCGCACAGCGTCGGATGCGCGGCCACGCTTCCCACGTCGGCCCGGTAGTGCCAGCAGCGCTCGCATTTGGCATGGGCGCTGGGCGTGACGACCACGCCGAACTGCGCCGCCGACACCAGCTTCACCGCCGAGGTGATGAAGACGAAGCGCAGGTCCTCGCCCAGGCTGGCAAGCAGGGCCTCGTCCTGCTCGTTGACCTGCAGCACCAGCTCTGCCTGCAGCGACGCGCCGACGGCGCCGGTGGTGCGCACGGCCTCAATGGCCTTGTTGACCTCGTCGCGGATCTCGTGGATGCGGGCCCACTTGGCCAGCAGGCCGGCGTCGGTGGCGCCGAAGTTCCAGTAGGTCTCGGTGAAGATGGTCTCGCCCTTCGCGAAGACCTGCCAGGCTTCCTCGGCCGTGAAGCTGAGGAAGGGCGCCATCCAGCGCAGCATCGCGTGCGTGATCTGCCACAGCGCGGTCTGGGCCGAGCGGCGGGCCAGGCTCTTGGGCGCCGTGGTGTAGAGGCGGTCCTTCAGCACGTCGAGGTAGAAGGCGCCGAGATCCTCGGAGCAATAAACCTGCAGCTTGGCCACCACCGGGTGGAACTCGTAGCGCTCGAAGTGGGCCAGGATCTCGGCCTGCAGCTCGGCCGCGCGGGCCAGCGCGTAGCGGTCCACCTCCAGCAGCTCGGCCGTCGCGACGGTGTCGGTGGCCGGGTCGAAGTCGCTGGTATTGGCGAGCAGGAAGCGCAGCGTGTTGCGGATGCGGCGGTAGCTGTCGACGACGCGGGCGAGGATCTTGTCGTCCAGGCCTAGGTCACCGGAGTAGTCGGTCGCGGCCGTCCACAGGCGCAGGATCTCGGCGCCGTATTTGTCGCTCACGGCCTGCGGCGCCACCACATTGCCCTGCGACTTGCTCATCTTGCGGCCCTGGCCGTCGACGACGAAGCCATGGGTCAGCAGGCCCTTGTAGGGCGCGCGGCCGTAGAGGGCGCAGGCGATCAGCAGCGAGGAATGGAACCAGCCGCGGTGCTGGTCATGGCCTTCGAGGTAGAGGTCGGCCTCGGGGCCGGTCTCGTGCGCGGCGCCCTGGTGGCTGCCCTTGAGCACATGCTCGAAGGTGGAGCCGGAATCGAACCACACGTCGAGGATGTCCTGGCCCTTGGTGTAGTTCGCAGCCTCGGCGCCCAGCCAGTCGGCCGGGTCGAGCTGGGACCAGGCCTCCACACCACCGGCCTCCACCAGCTGCGCGGCGCGCTCGATGAACTCGAGCGTGTTCGGGTGCGCCTCGCCGGTGTCCTTGTGCAGGAAGATCGGCAGCGGCACGCCCCAGCTGCGCTGGCGCGAGATGCACCAGTCGGGCCGGCCGGCAATCATGTCGTGCAGCCGGGCGCGGCCGTTCTCGGGGTAGAAGCTGGTGGCTTCGATGGCGGCGAGCGCGGTCTGGCGCAGGCTCTGCGGCGCCTTGTCCGTCGTGAACAGGCCGTCGCCTTCGTCCATGCGAACGAACCACTGCGCCGCGGCGCGGTAGATCACCGGCGTCTTGTGGCGCCAGCAGTGCGGGTAGCTGTGGGTGATCTTGCTTTGCGCCATCAGGCGACCGGCGTCCAGCAGCGCCTGGGCGATGACCGGGTTGGCCTTCCAGATGTGCTGGCCGCCGAACAGCGGCAGGTCGGCGGCATAGGCGCCATTGCCCTGCACCGGGTTCAGGATGTCGTCGAAGGCCAGGCCGTGGGCCACACAGCTCTGGAAGTCGTCCAGGCCGTAGGCCGGCGCGGAGTGGACGACGCCGGTGCCATCGTCGGCGGTCGCGTAATCGGCGAGATACACCGGGCTTTCACGGTCGTAGCCGGGGTCGACATGGGCGAGTGGATGCTTGAACTTCAGCAGCTCCAGTTTGCGGCCCGGCACCGTGGCGACTGCCTGGCCTTCGAGCTGCCAGCGCGCCAGGCACTTCTCGACCAGCGCCTCGGCGACGACGAAGTAGCCCTTGGGCGTGTCGACCAGCGCGTAGGGCAGCTCGGGGTTCAGGTTCAGCGCCTGGTTGGCCGGGATGGTCCAGGGGGTGGTCGTCCAGATGACGGTGAAGGCGTCCTTGGCCAGCGGTGCGACGCCAAAGGCGGCGGCGAGCTTCTCGGGCTCGGCGCAGGGAAACGCCACATCGACGGCCGGGCTTTGCTTGTCGGCGTACTCGATCTCGAACTCGGCCAGGGACGAGCCGCAGTCGAAGCACCAGTACACCGGCTTGAGGCCGCGGTAGACGAAGCCGCGCTCGAACAGGCGCTTCAACACGCGGATTTCGCCGGCCTCATTGGCGAAGTTCATGGTCTGGTAGGGCCTGTCCCACTCGCCCAGCACGCCCAGGCGCTTGAAGTCCGTGCGCTGGCCGTCGATCTGCTCGGTGGCATAGGCGCGGCTCTTGGCCTGCACCTCGTCGCGCGGCAGGCCGCGGCCGAAGGTCTTCTCGATCTGGTTCTCGATCGGCAGGCCGTGGCAGTCCCAGCCGGGGATGTAGGCGGCGTCGAAGCCCGCCAGCTGGCGGGCCTTGACGATCATGTCCTTCAGGATCTTGTTGGCGGCGTGGCCGATGTGAATCTGGCCGTTGGCATAGGGCGGGCCGTCGTGCAGCACGAATTTCGGCTTGCCGCAGCGGGCATCGCGCAGGCGCTTGTACAGGCCTTGCTCATCCCAGGCCTGGACCCAGCCGGGCTCGCGCTTGGGCAGGTCGCCGCGCATCGGGAAGGGCGTGTCGGGCAGGTTGAGCGTCGAGCGGTAGTCGGGAGCGTCCGGGGTGGTCATGGCTTGCGGCCAGACGGGCAGCCTGGCGGTTCAGAAGGCGGGAGGAAGCGGCGACGAAGAGCGGCGGGGCGCCGCTTCAAATTCGGTCGCGGGTGGTCTGGCGGCTGACCTGGGCGTGCGAGGCGGCGTAGGTGGCCAGAAAGGCCCGCGCTGCCGCGGTGTCTGCCGCGATGGCGGCCGTGAGCGCGTCCAGCCCGTCGTACCGGGCCTCGTCGCGAAGTTTGTGCAGCAGTTCCACGCGGGCGAGTTTACCGTAGCCCCCCTCGGCAGCCAGGGGCCACTCCAGGCAATGGACCTCCAGCAGCACGCGGCCAGCGTCCTCGACCGTGGGCCGGTTGCCCAGGCTGGCGACGCCGGGCAGCGGTTCGGCGGTGAGGCCGTGCACGCGCACCGCGAAGATGCCATGCGCGGCCGGCTTGTCATGCGGGAAGCGCAGGTTCAGCGTGCGGAAACCGTCCGCCGCACCGGCCTGGCTCTCGCCGAGCTGGCGGCCGAGCTTGCGACCGTGGGTGACATGGCCGGAGATCGCATAGGGCCGCCCCAGCAGCGAGGCCGCGCGGGCCATGTCGCCCGCGGCCAGGGCCTCGCGCACGGCCGAGCTGCTGACGCGCAGGCCGCGCACCTCGTAGCTCATCATGCGGGCCACGTCGAAGCCGCGCGCCTGGCCGGCAGCGTCCAGCGTCGCGTAATCGCCCTGGCGCTTGGCGCCAAAGCGGAAGTCGTCGCCCACCAGCACGTATTGCGCGCCCAGGCCGTCGACCAGCACCTGGCGGATGAAGTCCTGCGGAGGCAGGGCGGCGAGCGCCTTGTCGAAAGGCTGGATGACGACCTGGTCCACACCACAGCGTTCGAGCTCGACCAGCTTGTCGCGCAGCGTGGCGATGCGGGCCGGCGCCAGCTCGGGCTTGCCGGCCTGGGCGGCGAAGAAGTCGCGTGGATGCGGCTCGAAGGTCAGCACGCAGCTCGGCAGGCCACGGTGGCGAGCCTCGGACTGCAGCAGCGCCAGCATGGCCTGGTGGCCGCGGTGCACGCCGTCGAAATTGCCGATGGTCAGCGCGCAGGCGGGCGCGACGCCGGGATGGTGGAAGCCTCTGAACACTCGCATCGGACGGATTGTCTCTGCAGCGTCAGTCGCCCCAGACCTCGGCGGGGCTCGACACCCAGCGCCAGCCACCCGGCGGGAGGTCGGCGGGCAGGGTCAGCGCGCCGAACTGCGGGCGGTGCAGGGCCTCGACCCGGTTGCCCACGGCCGCCACCATGCGCTTGACCTGGTGATACTTGCCCTCGATCAGCGTCAGCCGCAGCAGGGTCTCGTCGACGATCTCGGCGCCGTCGGCCTGGGTGATTTCGGGCGGGCGCTGGAACTTGCCTTCGGGCTCGCGGAGTTCGACACCCGCCAGCAGCTGCTCGACCATCGCGGCCGTCAGCGGATGCTTGCAACGGGCCTCATAGACCTTGGGCACATGGTGTTTGGGCGAGGTCAGCTTGTGGATGAGCGCCCCGTCATCGGTCAGCAGCAGCAGGCCGGTGGTGTCCTCATCCAGCCGGCCGATGGGCTGCACGCCCCGCTCGCGCAGCGGTGCCGGCAGCAGGCTCATCACGCTGGGATGGTGCTTGGGCTTTTGCGAGCACTCATAGCCGGCAGGCTTGTGCAGCAGGATCAGGGCCTTGTCGAAGTAGGGCCACTCCTGGCGGCTGACCGTGAAGCGCAGGCCCGTGGTCTCGAACTCGGCGTCGGGGTCATCGACCGGCTGGCCGTTCACGGTGACCTCGTCGTTCCACACCAGGCCGGCGCATAGGCGCCGCGTGCCGAAGCCCTGGCTGAACAGGATCTGCGACAGCCTTTGCTTCACTTGACCTGGGATTTCATCGGTTGGATCTCGCCACAGTCGGCCCCGAGCCAGCGGCCCTCACCCGAGACCTTCATGGTCTCGGACTTGCCTTGGCGCTCATGACGCACGGTGATGTCATTGGTGAAGCCCTCGCTGCCCTTGAGCGTGACGATGGCATCACCCTCCGACACGGGGTCGGTGCAGACGAAGTGGGTCTGGATGGTGTTGCCACTGCGCTTCACGTCTTGCGTGCAGCGGCCATGTTGGCTGACCGGGGCCATATTGCGCTCGGCCTGTTCCTTGGTGACGCAGGTCTTGACCGTGATCGTGCCGCCGGCCAGGTTCATGCTGATGCCGCGCTGGGCCATCATCTGTTCCATCATCTGGCGCTGTGCAGGGGGCATGTTCTCCATGGCCTTCTGCGCCTGGGCCATCTGGGCCTGGCGCTCCGGGTCCAGCTGGGGCGTCTGCTTGAACTCCCACAGCCCCGGCTTGATGTTCTGGGCGTGGGCAGAGGCGGCGAGGCCGCACAGGGCGGCCAGCAGGACGGCGGTGGATTTCATGGCAAGACCTCCGGGTGGGCGATGCCCGCAGCGCCCCGCGGCGCGGCTCAGGCAAACACGCCCGCAGTGTCCTGCATCCGCGCGCTGACTTCACCCAGGTGATGCAGGGTGTCGCCCCATTGCATCTCCATCACCGTGAGCCGCTTGAAGTAGTGGCTGCCGGCGTACTCGTCGGTGACGCCGATACCGCCGTGCATCTGGGTGCACTGCTGGCCGACGAAGCGCATCGCCTGGCCGAGCTGCACCTTGGCCTGGGACAGCGCGCGGCGCCGCACCGCGGGCGCATCGCCCAGGCGCAGCGTGGCGTAGTAGCTCATCGAGCGGGCCAGCTCCAGTTGCATCTTCACGTCGGCCACGCGGTGGCGCAGCGCCTGGAAGCTCGCGATGGCGACGCCGAACTGCTTGCGGGTGTTGAGGTAATCGACCGTCATGGCCAGGTATTTCTCCATCACCCCGACGGCCTCGGCCGCCTGCGCGGCGATGCCGATGTCGGCGGCGAGTTCGAGCAGCCTCAGCCCTTCGTCAGGGCCCGCGATGCGCTGACCGGCCGTCTGGTCGAAGTGCAGCTCGGCGGCACGTGATCCGTCGTAGAGCGAATAGCTCCGCGTGTGCACACCGGCGGCCCCGCGTTCGACCAGAAACAGCGCAACACCCTCTGGTGCGTCATCGCTGCCCGACACCCGTGCCGGCACGATGAAGGCATCGGCGATATCGCCCGCGGGCACCAGGCTCTTCACGCCGGTGATGCGGCCATCGGTCGCACGCGCCGCGACCCGGTTCAGGCGGTAGCGGGACTTGGCCTCCTGGTGGGCCAGCACGACGAGGGCCTCGCCGCCGGCAATCCGCGGCAGCCAGGCGGCCTGCAGTGCTTCAGGCGCCCGGGCCAGCACGGCGGGCGCAATCAACGCGCCTTGGGCCACCGGCTCGAGCACGAGGCCACGGCCGAGCTCTTCCATCACCACCATTGCCTCGACCGGGCCGAAGCCCAGGCCGCCGTGGGCCTCCGGGACGGCCAGCGCGGTCAGCCCGAGGCCGGCCAGCGCGTCCCAAGCAGCGCGATCGAAACCCCCGTTACGGGCAATCTGGTGGCGGCGTTCGAAGCTGTAGTCCTTGTCCACAAAGCGGCGCACCGCGTCGCGCAGGGCCTGCTGGTCTTCGGTGAAATCGAAATCCATGGGGTCTGTCTCCTCGCCGGTTCAGCCGAGCACGGTCTGCGCGACGATGTTGCGTTGCACCTCGTTCGAGCCACCGTAGATCGTGGTCTTGCGGACGTTGAGGTAGTTGCCGGTCAACGGGATGGCATGTGCAGCGCCACCGATCCAGGCGCCGCCCAGCCATTGGTCGCCCTGCCAGCCGGCCTCCATGGCTTCGAGCACATGGGGCAGGGCCAGCGGGCCGCCGGCCAGCATCATGAGCTCGGTGTAGCGCTGCTGCAGCTCGCTGCCGCGGATCTTCAGCAGTCCGGCCACATCGAGCGGCTGCTTGCCACTGCGCTCGCCGGACAGCACCCGCAGCACCATCATCTCCAGCGCCACGACGTCGACCTCGCACAGCGCGATCTGGTCGCGGAAGCGTACGTCATCCATCAGGCCTTCGGCCTTGGCGATGCGCTTGAGGCGTTCCAGCTCCCGCTTCGCACGGTTCACGTCGGCGATATTGGTGCGCTCGTGGGACAGCAGGTGCTTGGCATAGGTCCAGCCCTTGTTCTCCTCGCCAATCAGGTTCTCGACCGGCACCTCGACGTTGTCGAACCAGACCTCGTTCACCTCGTGTTCGCCGTCCAGCATGATGATGGGCTTGACGCTGACGCCGGGCGACTTCATGTCGATCAGCAGGAAGCTGATGCCGGTCTGCGGCTTGCCTTCGCTGGAGGTGCGCACCAGGCAGAAGATCCAGTCGCCGTGCTGGCCCAGGGTGGTCCAGGTCTTCTGGCCGTTGACGATGTATTTGTCGCCGCAGCGCTCGGCGCGGCATTTGAGCGAGGCCAGGTCGGAGCCCGAGCCGGGCTCGCTATAGCCCTGGCTCCACCAGACCTCGCCGCTCATGATGCCGGGCAGGAAGCGCTGCTGCTGCTCGGGCGTGCCGAAGGCCATGATGACGGGCGCCACCATCACGGGGCCGAAGGGAACGATGCGTGGCGCGCAGGCGAGGGCGCATTCCTCTTCGAACAGGTGGCGCTGCACGGCATTCCAGCCCGGGCCGCCGAACTGTTTTGGCCAGGCCCAGCCGTGCCAGCCCTTGGCACCCAGGATGCGGGCCCAACGCTGCAGATCGTCCTTGTTCAGCCGCAGCGCATGGCGGACCTTGTGCGCAATGTCGACCGGCAGATGGGTGTGCACCCAGTCGCGAACTTCGGCGCGGAAGGCAAGCTCCGCCTCGGTGAAGTTGAGGTCCATGTCTGTGCGCGTGGCGGCGCGGTGCTGATGGGAATCCGGTGGTTTTAGCACCACCGTTCGCATCAAGCTGTCCTGCCAGGGACAGCGCGGAACATCGGCCAGAGCAAAGCAAAAGGCACTCCGAAGAGTGCCTTTCAGATAGAGCGCGCAGTGATCAGATGGCGCGACGGGCCCGGCGGCGCAGACCGGCAACACCGACCAGTGCGACGCTGGTCAGCGCCAGCGTGGCGGGCTCGGGCACCTTGGAGTTGCTGCCACCGCACACGCCCTTGGAGTCGATGGTCTTGGTGCACTTGCTGCCGGCCACGGCGTAGAGCTTGAAGTAGTCGTTGCCAGGGTGGGCGAGGGTGCCGACGTTTTCGGTGCCGGCCGATTGTGCGAAGCCGGAGTTGTAGGTGCTGATCAGCCACCAGCTGGACGTCTTGCCGGCCGAATTGACCACGTTGTATGGGTTGTCGATGTCGTAACCCAAGTTGCCGTAGTTACCGACCAGTTCCCAACCGGTCATCGTGTTGGCGGCCTCGCCCACCAGCGGCGAGCCAGAGCCCGTGGGTGCACCGCCGCCGGTCCAACGGAACACCGAGGCCGCAACCTTGATGGAGCCGTTCGACAGCAGCGACGTGCCCTTCGGGCAGGTGCCGTCATTACCCACGAAAGCACCGTTCGAGCATTGCCCGTTGGACACATAGCCGAGGCCGATGCTGGTCAGCACCGTGCTTGCGCCAAACTGCAGCAGCACCGCTTCGGTGTTGCCGTTGTTGTCCAGCGCGTGATTCGGGGTCTTTCCACCATCGGAAACCATGCCCTGGCCGTTGCCGGCGAAGTAGGTCAGCGGATTGGCCGTCCAGGTGCCGTTCACGACACCACCCGAGCCCACCGAGGCGTTCGAGGCATAGACGCCGCTGAGCGACACGTTCGGATCGCCGAGGTTGGTGCCGGCCACGTTGGTGACGTTGGCCTGGTCAAAGGTCCACACCGCGTGGGCGCTGTTCGACATCAGAGCAGCCGCAGCGCCGAGGGTCATCAAGGTCCAGCGGATATTGCGAATGGTCATTTTTGTTCCTTCGAATCTTGCGCCCGATCGGCGGGATGTTTCAGAGTCGTCAAAGCAAACTCAGTGCCAGGCTGGAAACTCGTTGCGCTTCAACGAGTTGGCAAAACCTGCTCGCGCATTTGCTTGAAATTGTAAGAAAGCCCGACAGCTCGCCAAGGGGTTGAGGCCCCTCAGTTGAGGGTGGCGAGCAACTGCTTGGCCTCGGGCGCCGTGGCGAATGCAGCCCCGGTCTTCAGCGCCGCACCGAGTTCCTCACGGGCTTCGGCCTTGCGGCCGGTCTTGGCCAACACGGCAGCGAGGTGGTAGCGGATGTCCGGGTTGTCCGGCGCGCGCAGCCTCGCCTCTCTGAGCAGTTGCAGGGCGCGATCCGTCTTGTCCTGCCGGTGGCTGGCCCAGCCCGCCGTGTCGAGGTAGACGGGGTTGCGAGGCTCGAACTTGAGGGCCCGTTCCGCCACGTCGACGGCCGTCGGGTCCTTCAGCTCGATCAACACATTGGCGAGGTTGTTCAGTGCACCGGCGTCGTTGGGGTTGCGCTTCACGAGGGCCTCGTACTGCCTGCGCGCGGCATCAAAGTCCTTGGCGCGCACCAGCAACTCGGCCGATGTGCTGCGCACGGTGGCGTCGGCCGGGTTTTTCTTGAGCCAGTTTTCGGCGGCGTCAAGCGCTGCCTTGTAGCTGCCTTGCTGGGCCTGGGCGCGCATCAGCCGCACGAGCGACAGGGAGGACTTGTCGATGTCGTTGGCCTTGCGCAAGGCGTCGAGCGCCACGGCACCCTGGCCACGCCGCATCGCAACTTCGGCCAGCAGGTTGTAGCCCAGCGGCGAACGGGGGCTGGCTTCAACCACCTGTTTGGCGCGCTGTTCGGCCTGGGCCAGATTGCCCTGCGCCAGCTCGATGCTCGACATCATGCCGATCGATTCGGGGTCCTTGGGCGAACCGCTGAGCGCCTTCTCGACCGTGTAGGCGGCGCCTTTCAAATCCTGGGCTGCCACCTGCTGTCGCGCCACCGCGAGCAGGCGTGGCGCGTCAAACGCCGCGCGCCGCGCCGCGTTGGTCAGCGTGGTCTTGGCGCCAGCGGCGTCTCCATTCGCGAGCTGGGCGCCGGCATAGGCCTGCAGGGCGTCAACATCGTCCGGCAGTTTGGACAGCAGCAGTTTGGCCGCTTCGACCGCACGCGCCGGTTGGCCCTTGCGCAGATGCCAGGCCACCAATGCGAAGTTGGCTCGGGTCTCTTGGGGGCCGCTCGCCGCCACGGTGCTTTCCAGCCACTTGAGCGCTTCCTCGTCCTTGCCCCAGAGCTCGTGCATCAGCGCGAGTTCGAACAGGATGGCCGTGTTGCGTTCGTCGGCCTTCAGTGCAGCCCGCAGGCGCTTGTTGGCGGCATCGAAATTGCCGGTGACCGCGTCGATGCGGGCCAAGCCCAATTTGGCTTCCTGCTGGTTCGGGTCGAGCTTGAGAGCCTTCTCATAGCCCGCGCGACCGCCGGCATAGTCGCGCGCCTGCGTCTTGGCGAAGGCCTGCACCATCAGTACGGTGGCGCTGTTCGGGTTGGCGCGCGCCAGCGAGTCGGCGACGGCCAGCGCCTTGGTCAGCTGAGCATCGCGCAGATAGACGGTCACCAGGGCCAGCCCGGCGTAGGTCTGTTTGGGATCTGCCTTGTAGGCCCTCGCGAGCTGGTCTTCGGCCATGCTGGCCTGGCCCGACTGCAGCAGTGACAGGCCGAGTGCGGTGCGGTACTCGGGTGAGTCCTTGGCCTTCAGCGCGTCCTGCATCAGCTGGGCCGCGCGCGTGTGGCGGCCCTGGCTCATGTACGCAGACGCCAACATCAACAACGCCTGGCCGTCGCCGGGCCGGGCCTTGACATAGCCGTCGAGCAACTCGACCGCGCGGCCGACATTGGGTTCGGTCAGGGCCACCTGGGCCAACAGCTTGACCAGCGGACTGCCCGGCTGCTGGCGCGAGGCCAGCTCCAGGAAGGGCTTGGACTTTTCCAGCTCGCCGAGGCTGTAGTGGGCCAGGCCGTTCAGCATCAGCAGCTGGGGCCGGTAGCGGATGTACTCGATGGGCACGGGGTCGAGCAGGTCCGTGACCTTCTTCAACGCCGTCCTGGCCGCGGACTGGTCTCCGGCCCGCTCGGCCAGCACCGCGCGAAGATAGGCGCCGCGCGGATCGTTGGGCAGCAGGCCCTGCAGCGTGTTGATCTCGGCCAGCGCATCGGAATCGCGGTTCAGGTCGACCAGCAATCCCGCGCGTGCCAGATGCGACTCGCCGTGCTTGGCATCCAGCTTGATCGCCTGCTCATAGCCGGCGAGTGCCGGTGCGATCTGACCGCTGGCGTGCAAGATCGAAGCCCTTTGGTAGATCGCCTCGGCGTTGTCGGGTGAGAGTTTGATGGCATGGTCGGCCGCCGCCATCGCCTCGGAGAACTGGCGGCTGCGGATGCGGAGCGGCACCTCGGCCACCCAGGTGTTGGCATCGTCCGGGCTGAGCGCACGTGCCGCCAATACCGATGCGAGCGCGGCCTTGGCATCGCCGAGGTCGGACTGGGCCAGTGAGCGCTGCAGCAGCAGTTGCGCCTGGATGCCCGGCGGCAGGCCGGCTGGTTGCAGGCGCGGGTCGTCGAGCACCTCGGGCTGCTTGCCCTGGGCATTCAGGGCCATGGCCAGCGCGACGGCGACTTCGGCACGGTTGACGCCAAGACGGATCGCCTCGCCCAGCTCGAACGCCGCAGCGGCGGGCTGGCTGTCGGCCAGCAAGGCCTTGCCCAGCAGCACATGCACCGGCAGCTGCGTCTTGTCGACCTGCAGCGCGTTCTTCAGCTGGATGATCGCGCCGGGAATGTCCCGCTTCTCATAGCGTTGCAGAGCGTCTTCATAAAAGCGCGCTGCCTTCGTTGCGTCTTGAGCCAGCGCGATGGGCGCGGCGGCGATCAGCAGGGCGGCCAGCAGGCCGCTGAACGAGGCGGGGTGACGTGTCATCGAGTCGAGCCGGCTGAAGTGAGCGGCGGATTCTTGCAGAAGCGCCCGGCCTGGCTTCAGTAGCGCAGCTCCAGGGTCATCACATCGTTCTCGCGCCGCATCTGGAAGCGGTTCAGGAAGCTGTTGCCCAGCAGCACATGGCCCATCTGTCCGGGGATGACGATGGCCTCGACATTGCGGACCTCGACCTCGCCGACCCGCACGCTGGCCAGCTGAACCTGGTAGGCCGGCACCACGCCGTTGGCCGTCTGCGTGACGATGCGCCGGCCTTGTTGGTAGCGCAGACCCAGCTTGTCGGCTTCGACCTGACCGATGGCAACGCTGGTCGCGCCGGTGTCGACCAGCAGGTCGATCGTGTGACCGTTGATCATTCCCATCGCCGTGAAGTGGCCGCCCGTGCCGACCGACATCACGATCTGGCGCGGTTGGGATCCGTTCGCGCCGACGATGCGGCCCGGTGCGGCACCGAGGGCCAGGGCCTGACGGTGACCACCGAACTCGACGACCGCGCGGCCATCCTCCAGAGAGACCAGCTTGATGCCGCGGGCCGTGGCACCGACCTCGACCGTGCGCAATTCGCCATCGATCACCAACAGGGCCGCGCGCGCGCCCAGCGTGCCGTTGAGCTGCACCTGGCCCGGCGCAGGCTGGGCCGCCGCCTGGCCCAGCAGTGCAAGCGCGAGCAGCAGGGCCTGGAGCGCGACGCGGCTCATCATGGTCAGTCGCGGAAGTTGGTGTAGGTCAGCGGCGTGTCGCTGAAGCTCTTGCGCAGGTGCGCGATGGCCGTCTGCAGGTCGTCGCGGTTCTTGCCCGTCACGCGCACGACGTCGCCCTGGATGCTGGCCTGCACCTTGAGCTTGCTGTCCTTCAACGAGGTCACGATCTTCTTGGCCAGGGCCGCGTCGATGCCTTCCTTGATCTTGTAGACCTGCCGCACCTTGTCGCCGCCGAGCTTCTCGATCTTGTCCTGCTTGTCCAGGAAACTGATGACGACGTCCTGCTTGGTCAGCTTGGCATACAGCACCGCCTCGATCTGTTCGAGCTGGAACTCGCTGTCACCGGTGGCGTGGATTTCCTTGTCCTTGAGCTCGACCTTGGCGCCCGTTCCCTTGAAGTCGAAACGGGTGCCGATTTCCTTGATGGCGTTGTCCACGCCATTGCGGATCTTGACGTGGTCGGGCTCGAGAACGGTGTCGAAGCTGGGCATGTGCGGTCGGGAGTGAACGGGTCTGCGAAAATTTTCCCATGTCCATGTCCTCCTCCACCCCCTCGAACGCAGTGGTCGGCAGCGTGCCGATTCCCCTGCGGATCGAGGTTGACGTCAGCCTGAAGCCCTACAACACCTTCGGGCTGCCCGCCGTGGCGCGGCGTCTGGTACGCATCCGCGAGGCCGCCGATGTGCGCCGGGTGGTCGACCACCCGGAGCTCGGCCGGGCGCCCAAGTTCGTGCTCGGCGGCGGCAGCAATCTGGTGCTGACCCGGGATCTGGAGGCGGTGGTGCTGAAGGTCGAGATCCCGGGCATCCGGCTGCTGGAGACGCGTGATGACGCCTGGATCGTCGAGGCCGGCGCCGGCGTGGCCTGGCATGAGCTGGTCTGCTGGACGCTGGACCATGGCTACCCCGGCCTGGAGAACATGGCCCTGATTCCCGGCACGGTCGGCGCCGCGCCGGTGCAGAACATCGGGGCCTATGGCATCGAGGTGAAGGACCGGCTGGAGGCGGTGGAGGTGATGGACCTTGTCACCGGTCGGCCCGCGCTGCTGCCGGCCGAGGTCTGCCGTTTCGGCTACCGCGACAGCGTGTTCAAGCACAGCGACTTCGGCGGCCTGGCCGGCAAGAGCGTCATCACCAAGGTGCGCTTCCGGCTGCCCCGGCCCTGGCAGCCGGTGCTGGGCTACCTGGAGATCGAGCGCAAGATGGCCGAAACCGGCATCACGGCACCCGACGCTCGCCAGATCTTTGACTGGATCGCTGCCGTGCGGCGCGCCAAGCTGCCCGACCCGGCGGTGATCGGCAACGCCGGCAGCTTCTTCAAGAACCCGGTCGTCACGGCCGAGCAGTGCCGGGACATCATCGGCCGCGACCCCGGCATCGTCCATTACCCGATGCCGGACGGCAGTGTGAAGCTGGCCGCCGGATGGATGATCGACGCCTGCGGCTGGAAGGGGAAGACCGTGGGCGGTGCGGCGGTCTACGACAAGCAGGCCCTGGTGCTGGTGAACAAGGCCGACGCACGGGGCGCCGAGGTCGTCACGCTCGCGCGCGCCATCCAGGAGAGTGTGTACGGGCGCTTTGGCATCCGGCTGGAGCCGGAGCCGGTGGTGGTCTGATGCTCACGCGCCGGGCCTTGCTGGCGCTGCTCGGCGCCTCGGCCGGTTCGGCATCGGCCGGGGTCGCGCCGCTGCTGGCCCGCACGGCACCGCCCGGCATCGACCCGCGCCCCTACCTCGTCAGCGAGAAGCTGGACGGCGTGCGCGCGCTGTGGGATGGCGAGGTGCTGCGGTTTCGCAGTGGCCGGGCGATCGCTGCGCCCGCATGGTTTCTCGCGGCGCTGCCGACGACCGCGCTGGATGGCGAGCTCTGGATCGGGAGACGTCGCTTCGATGCCTTGTCCGGCGCCGTCAGGCGGGCGGAACCCGTGGATGCCGAATGGCGCCTGGTCCGCTATCACGTGTTCGAGTTGCCCGCCGGTGAGGGCAGGTTCGAGCAGCGCGCCGACACGCTCAGGCTGCTGGCGAACGACATCGTCGTGCCGGTCGAGCAGCAGCGGTTCCAGTCCAACGCCGCGTTGAAGGCACGGCTCAAGCAGGTCGTGGATGCGGGCGGTGAAGGGCTGATGCTGCACCTCGCCGACGCAGCCGTGGCCTCGGGCCGCAGCGACCTCTTGCTCAAGCTCAAGCCGCAGGCGGATGCCGAGGCGCTGGTGGTGGGCCACGAGCCGGGCAAGGGCCGCTTTGCCGGCCAGCTCGGAGCGCTGGAGCTCGAGACGCCCGAGGGGGTGCGCTTCAAGCTGGGCACAGGCTTCACCGATGCGCAGCGGCGCAATCCGCCGCCCGTCGGCGCGACGGTGATCTACCGCTATCGCGACCTGACCCCCGCCGGCAAACCGAGGTTTGCCAGCTTCCTGCGGGTGGCCGAGGACCTCTGAGCTGCCGCAGGAGGCGCCACCGCGCCCGTTCTCAAAGCCAGCTCAGCAGCTTCTGCACCCAGTGGGGCAGCGGGCGGCCGGGGACGTAGTTCTGGCGGTACTGGCTGTGCATGGCAGGCTCCTCAACAAATACTGTGCATTTATACAGTATTCGTCGAGGCCCTGCCAAGAGGGCAGGCGCTTATTCGAGGCGGGGCAGGCCGCCACCGGCCAGCAGACCGGTGCCGGTGTAGATGCCCAGCTTGGCCCGGGTGTCGGTGATGTCGAGGTTGCGCATCGTCAGCTGGCCGATGCGGTCGGCCGGACTGAACGGCGCATCCTCGACCTTTTCCATCGAGAGCCGTTCGGGCGCATAGGTCAGGTTGGGGCTCTTGGTGTCCAGCAGCGAGTAGTCATTGCCACGGCGCAGCTCGATCGCCACCTCGCCGGTCACCGCGCGCGCCACCCAGCGCTGCGCGGCCTCGCGCAGCATGATGGCCTGCGGGTCGAACCAGCGGCCCTGGTACAGCAGGCGGCCGAGCTTGCGGCCGTTGTCGCGGTACTGCTCGATGGTGTCTTCGTTGTGGATGCCGGTGACCAGGCGCTCGTAGGCGATGTGCAGCAGCGCCAGGCCCGGGGCCTCGTAGATGCCCCGGCTCTTGGCCTCGATGATGCGGTTCTCGATCTGGTCGCTCATGCCCAGGCCGTGGCGGCCGCCGATGGCGTTGGCCTCGGCCAGCAGGGCCACCGGGTCGCGGTACTCGATACCGTTCAGCGCGACGGGCATGCCTTCCTCGAAGCGCACGGTCACCTCTTCGGCCTTGATCGCCACATCCTCGCGCCAGAAGGCCACGCCCATGATCGGGTTGACGATGCGGATGCCGCTGCTCAGGTGCTCCAGGTCCTTGGCCTCGTGGGTGGCGCCGAGCATG
>RXJV01000096.1 GCA_003963075.1 Burkholderiales bacterium | reverse complement strand
GGTCTTCGGCGATGACGCGTTCGCTGATGAGGATCGAGTCCTCGAAGTTGTAGCCGTTCCAGGGCATGAACGCGACCAGCATGTTCTGGCCCAGAGCCAGTTCACCGATGTCGGTGGAGGCACCGTCGGCAATGATGTCCTCGGCTGCCACCTTGTCGCCCCGGCGCACGATCGGGCGCTGGTGGATGTTGGTGTTCTGGTTGGAACGCTGGTACTTGATCAGGTTGTAGATGTCGACGCCGACCTCACCGGCCACGGTCTCGTCATCGTTCACGCGGATCACGATGCGGTTCGTGTCGACATAGTCGACCACGCCGCCGCGGCGAGCCGCGACCACCGTGCCCGAGTCCTTCGCGGCGACGCGCTCGACGCCCGTGCCGACGAAAGCCTTCTCGGGGCGCAGCACCGGCACGGCCTGGCGCTGCATGTTGGCGCCCATCAGCGCGCGGTTCGCGTCGTCGTGCTCCAGGAAAGGCACGAGCGAGGCCGCCACCGACACGATCTGCGTCGGCGCCACGTCCATGTACTGGATGCGCTCGGGCGAGGTCAGCACCGATTCGCCGTTCTCACGGGCGGAGACCAGTTCGTCGGTCAGCGAGCCTTCGGCGTTCAGCGTCGCGTTCGCCTGGGCGATGACGTACTTGCCTTCCTCGATGGCGGACAGGTAGTCGATCTGGTCGGTGACCTTGCCGTCCACCACGCGGCGGTACGGCGTCTCCAGGAAGCCGTACTCGTTCAGCTGGGCATACAGCGCCAGCGAGTTGATCAGGCCGATGTTCGGGCCTTCCGGCGTTTCGATCGGGCAGACGCGGCCGTAGTGGGTCGGGTGCACGTCGCGCACCTCGAAGCCGGCGCGCTCGCGGGTCAGACCGCCCGGGCCCAGGGCCGAGACGCGACGCTTGTGCGTGATCTCGGACAGCGGGTTGGTCTGGTCCATGAACTGCGACAGCTGCGACGCACCGAAGAACTCCTTCAGCGCGGCGGAGATCGGCTTGGAGTTGATCAGGTCGTGCGGCATCAGGGCTTCGGTCTCGGCCTGGCCCAGACGCTCCTTGACGGCCTTTTCGATGCGGGCGAGGCCCGAGCGGTACTGGTTCTCGGCCAGCTCGCCCACGCAGCGCACGCGGCGGTTGCCCAGGTGGTCGATGTCGTCCACTTCGCCGCGGCCATTGCGCAGCTCGACGAGGATCTTGACGACGTCAAGGATGTCCTCGTTGGACAGGTTCATATTGCCTTCGGGCGTGTCACGGCCGACACGCGCGTTGAACTTCATGCGGCCGACGCGGCTGAGGTCGTAGGTGTCGGTGCTGTAGAACAGGCGGTTGAACAGGGCCTCGACGGCGTCTTCCGTCGGCGGCTCGCCGGGGCGCATCATGCGGTAGATGGCGACGCGGGCGGCCAGCTGCGTTTCGGTCTCGTCAGACGCCAGGGTCTGCGAGATGTAGGCGCCTTCGTCCAGCTCGTTCGTGAACAGGCACTGGATTTCCTTGACGCCGGCGGCGCGCAGCTTCTTCAGCAGCGCGTCGGTCAGTTCGTCGTTGGCCTTGGCGATGATCTCGCCGGTGTCGGCGTCGATCATGTTCTTGGCCAGCACGCGGCCGACCAGGAAGTCTTCCGGCACCGAGATGTGCTGCGTGCCGGACTGCTCCAGCTGGCGCACGTGGCGGGCGGTGATGCGCTTGTCCTTCTCGACGATGACGGCGCCGCTCTTGTCGACGATGTCGAAGCGGGCGACTTCACCCTTCAGGCGGTCGGCCACGAATTCGAGCTGCGCGCCAACGTCCATCAGGCGGAAGTTATCGAACACGAAGAAGTGGGCCAGGATCTGCTCGGGGTTCAGGCCGATGGCCTTGAGCAGGATCGTGACCGGCATCTTGCGGCGGCGGTCGACGCGGAAGTACAGGATGTCCTTCGGGTCGAACTCGAAGTCCAGCCAGGAGCCGCGGTAGGGAATGATGCGGGCGCTGAACAGCAGCTTGCCCGACGAGTGCGTCTTGCCCTTGTCGTGCTCGAAGAACACGCCCGGCGAACGGTGCAGCTGCGACACGATGACGCGCTCGGTGCCGTTCACGATGAAGGAGCCGTAGTCGGTCATCAGGGGCACTTCGCCCATGTAGACCTCCTGCTCCTTGATCTCCTTGACCGTCTTCGCCTGGGGCGACTCACGGTCGTAGATGATCATCTGCAGCCGCGCACGGACGGCGGCAGCGTAGGTCAACCCCCGCTGCTGGCACTCACGGGTATCGAACGGCGGCTTGGCGATGTTGTACTCAAGGAACTTCATCTCGACGAAACCGTTGTGCGAAACAATCGGGAACGCCGAAAGGAAGGCTGCCTGCAGGCCCTCGGGCTTGCGTTTGGCAGGGGCCACGTCCTTCTGGAGGAAGGCCACGTAGCTGTCCTTCTGCATGGTCAGCAGATAAGGAACGTTGAGAACGCTCTCGCGCTTGCCGAAGCTCTTGCGAATCCGCTTGCGCTCGGTGTAGCTGTAGGGGGTTGCTTGCGCCATAAACACTCCGTGTCGAGTGCGCCCCCGGCCGTGGGACGCACCGCGTCGGCGACTGGCTGGCTCGCGCGCCCGGGGCGGGCGGCTGCCTAGCTTGGTGGTTGGCCACTACCAACCGCTGGCGGACAACCCTGGCCTTGGCTCGAAAGCCTTACCAGAGTCCGACCAAACTGGTTCTCTGCAGTCGGATCAGAGAACACGTGAAAGAACCGCACATCATACTGCCAGCGGCTCTTTCAGCTGTTCCCGAGGGGTTCGCGCTGAAAAGACGAAAAAGGGGAAGCCCTGGGGCCACCCCTTCTTCTTGGGCCTGGCGAGCCAGACCCAGTCGGCGGGACGGGCCCGCCGATCCGATTTACTTCAGCTCGGCCTTGGCGCCAGCTTCGACCAGCTTCTTGACAGCAGCTTCGGCGTCGGCCTTGGAGATGCCTTCCTTGACGTTCTTCGGAGCGCCATCGACCAGGTCCTTGGCTTCCTTCAGGCCCAGGCCGGTGATTTCGCGGACGGCCTTGATGACGCCGACCTTCTGAGCGCCGGCGTCGACCAGCACGACGTTGAATTCGGTCTTCTCTTCAGCAGCAGCAGCAGCGCCGCCGGCAGCGCCGCCAGCAGCCGGAGCGGCCATCGAAGCGGCGGACACGCCGAACTTCTCTTCAATCGCCTTGACCAGGTCGTTGAGTTCCAGGACGGTCATGCTGTCCAGGGCGGTCAGGAAAGCGTCTTTATCGAATGCCATGATGTGTTCCTCAATATCAGATGGGTTGCGTGGGTACGCGGTGTTCGTCGATCAGGCCGCGGGCGCATCGGCGGCGACTTCGCCACCACCACGCTGTTGGGCCAGGGCAGCCAGCACGGCCGCGGTGCGTTGCACCGGCGACTTGAGCAGGCCGGCGATTTGCGACAGCAGCACTTCCTTGCTCGGGACGGATGCCAGCGCCTTCACGCCGTTCACGTCCAGAGCCTTGCCGCCGTAGGCACCGCCCTTGATGACGAGCTTGTCGTTGGTCTTGGCAAAGTCAGCGATGACTTTGGCCGCCGCGACAGCGTCTTCAGAAAAGCCGTAGATCAGCGGGCCGACCATGCTCTCCGCAGCAGCTTCGAACGGGGTGCCGGCGACGGCGCGACGGGCCAGGGTGTTCTTCAGCACGTGAAGATAGACACCCTTGGCACGCGCTTCGACGCGCAGCTTGTTCAAGGCTTCCACGGTGAGGCCACGGTACTCGGCCAGCGCAAGCGTTTGCGACTTGGCGGCTTGCGCTGCCACGTCGGTCACGACGGCTGCTTTCTCGTTGCGATTGAGACTCAAGGTCTACTCCTCACATTTGCTCCCTCGGCCTTGCGGCTTCGAGAGCGCCAGGGATTCAGCGACCATCCGATTGAGGAACGTCAGGGACGAACTTCTTTCGGCGGGACCGCCATCTGCGCTGGTTCTCTGCCACCGACGGGTCGGCAGCTTCGATTTAAGGGGTCTCCACCAGCGGTCTTGGATGACGCACCGCCCGGTTGCCCGGGCCATGCCCCACCAATCTGTGTTGCCGGGGGCCAGACTCGCCCCCAGCAGATTCTGTGCGCCGGGCCGCCGGGCCCGGCTGTCGATCAAGCCGCGGTGGCTTGAGCGTTGATCGAAGCGATTTCGACACGGGCGCCGACGCCCATGGTCGACGAGATAGCGACCTTGCGCAGGTAGATGCCCTTGCTCGACGCCGGCTTGGCCTTGTTCAGGGCCTCGATCAGCGCGCGCAGGTTGCCTTCCAGCTTGTCGGTGTCGAACGAGCGACGGCCGATGGTGCCGTGGATGATGCCGGCCTTGTCGACGCGGAACTGGACCTGACCGGCCTTGGCATTCTTGACGGCCGTGGCGACGTCCGGGGTCACGGTGCCGACCTTCGGGTTCGGCATCAGGCCGCGCGGGCCCAGGATCTGACCCAGGGTACCGACGATGCGCATCGTGTCCGGCGAGGCGATGACCACGTCGAAAGGCATGTCGCCCGCCTTGACGCGCTCGGCCAGGTCTTCCATGCCGACGACGTCGGCGCCGGCGGCCTTGGCTTCTTCAGCCTTGGCGCCTTGGGCGAACACGGCGACGCGCTTGGTCTTGCCGGTGCCGTTGGGCATCACGACGGCGCCACGAACGACCTGGTCGGACTTCTTGGCGTCGATGCCAAGCTGCACGGCCACGTCGATGGACTCATCGAACTTGGCGGTGGCCAGGCTCTTCACCAGGTCCAGGGCTTCGGTCAGGGCGTACAGCTTGGTCGATTCGACCTTGCCTGCCAGCGCCTTTTGCTTCTTGGTCAGCTTGGCCATGTCAGACACCCTCCACGATGATGCCCATCGAGCGGGCGGAGCCGGCGATGGTCTTGACCGCGGCGTCCAGGTTGGCAGCCGTCAGGTCCTTGGTCTTGATCTTGGCGATCTCTTCCAGCTGGGCACGGGTCAGCTTGCCGACCTTGTCCAGGTGGGGGCGCTGCGAGCCCTTCTCGATCTTGGCGGCCTTCTTCAGCAGCACGGTCGCCGGCGGCGACTTGATGACGAAGGTGAAGCTCTTGTCCGCGAAGGCGGTGATCACCACCGGCAGCTTCATGCCCGGCTCGAAGCCGGCGCCGGACGTCTGGGCGTTGAACGCCTTGCAGAACTCCATGATGTTCAGGCCACGCTGACCCAGCGCGGGACCCACCGGCGGCGAAGGATTT
>RXJV01000011.1 GCA_003963075.1 Burkholderiales bacterium | reverse complement strand
GTCGGCGGTGAAGTAGTCGCGGATGGCGCGGATGACCAGCGACGACTCCTGGTAGATCAGGAAGGCGCCCTTGCCGCCCTTGGCCGCGTCGTCGATGGCCGACCACAGCTTGAGCATGTAGTTCAGGTCCCACTGCAGCTCGGCGGCCGAGCGGCCGATGCCGGCGGTGCGGGCGATCAGGCTCATGCCCTTGGGGTACTCGAGCTGGTCGAGGTTTTCCTTCAGCTCCTCGCGGTCCTCGCCCTCGATGCGGCGGCTGACGCCACCACCGCGCGGGTTGTTGGGCATCAGCACCAGGTAGCGGCCGGCGAGACTCACGAAGGTGGTGAGTGCGGCGCCCTTGTTGCCGCGCTCTTCCTTCTCGACCTGGACCAGCAGCTCCTGGCCTTCCTTGATCGCGTCCTTGATGGTCGCGTTCTTGACGTCCGTGCCCTCGCGGAAGAACTGGCGCGAGATTTCCTTGAACGGCAGGAAACCGTGGCGGTCTTCGCCGTAGTCGACGAAGCAGGCTTCGAGCGAGGGCTCGACCCGCGTCACGACGGCCTTGTAGATATTGCCCTTGCGCTGCTCGCGGCCCTCGATTTCGGTCTCGAAGTCCAGCAGCTTCTGGCCATCAACGATCGCGAGGCGCCGCTCTTCCGGCTGCGTCGCATTGATCAGCATGCGTTTCATGTCATCACTCCTTCGCGCGCCCCGTGCGGGAGCGCGCCACGTCATGCCACCCGGAGGTGGCGTTCAAGACGCACGAGCGACAGCGTGGAACCGTGGAAGGAGTGCCCTGGACCGCTCGGGTTTCTGACGGGGGTCAGACGCCGAGCGGCGTTGGCGCATGCGACCGGGCCGACCATCCGAGGCAAAGCCCCGCCTCGACCCAGCCGCGCGTGAACGCGAGCGCGCCGGGCCTGGCGACCACCGCAGCTTCTGGCTGGGGTCGCGCGGCGGGGCGCATCGGGTGGGGGAGGGAAGGGCTCATCCGCGGAGGAGGGCTGGACGCTGGCGCGAGCTGTTGCGGTGCGAACCGCGCGCTCTCGCGCCGTGAAAACCTTGTCTGGCTTCCGTCTGACTTCGCGCTGAACAGCGGCTGAAGACAGGCCGGAGGGTTCCGTATGTCATCGCTCTGCCACACCGTGCCGCCGACCGCGTTTTCACTTGGGGAAACCGCCTGCCGGCCGCAGGATGCGTTGCATCGCCTGTGTTGCCCGCGGGGCAAAGCCCCCGGGGCGCCCCGTTGCCGCCGCTAAAATCAAAAAAATCAAACACTTACGGCTGCAACGTGGTGAAAAGGATTATAGGGGCAGGCGCTGCCACCCCTGCCACGGGGTCAGGCGCCGCCGTGAGTACGGACATACCCGGGGTTCGGCCGGCGGTTCGCCATGTCGTCATCGACGAGGGCTCGGCCGGGCAGCGCCTGGATAACTTCCTGTTGCGCGAACTCAAGGGCGTGCCCAAGACCCATGTCTATCGCGTCATTCGCGCTGGCGAGGTGCGGGTCAACAAGGGCCGGGCCCAGGCCGACACGCGGCTGGAACTCGGCGACCAGGTCCGCATTCCGCCGGTGCGCGTTCCCGAAAAGCCCGCAGCACCGGCCGCGCCGGCGCGCGAGTTTCCGGTCGTGTTCGAGGACGAGCATCTTCTGGTCATCGACAAGCCAGCCGGCGTCGCAGTGCATGGCGGCTCCGGCGTCAGCTACGGCGTCATCGAGGCCCTGCGCCGCGCTCGGCCGACCGCCAAGTTCCTGGAACTGGTGCACCGGCTGGACAAGGAAACCTCGGGCCTCCTGATGATCGCCAAGAAGCGCAGCGCGCTGACGGCGTTGCAGGACCAACTGCGTGAGCGCGAGACCGGCAAGACCTATGCCGCGCTCGTCTGGGGCGACTGGCCGGCCAAGCTCAAGGTCATCGACGTGCCGCTGGTGAAGTTCGTCGGCAGCGACGGCGAGCGCTGGGTGCGGCCGGGTGCGGCGGATGAGGACGAGGCCAAGCGCTCGATCAGCCTCGTCAAGGTCGTGCAGCGGACGGCGCAGTTCAGCCTGCTGGACGTGACCATCAAGACCGGCCGCACCCACCAGATCCGCGTGCACCTACAGCAGGCCGGCCACCCCATCGTCGGCGATCCGAAGTACGGCGACTTCGAGAAGAACCGGGAGCTGGCGCGCGGGCCGGCGAAGTTCGACCGGATGTTTTTGCACGCGCGGCGGCTGCAGTTTCAGCATCCGGCGACGGGGGCGGTGGTGACGTGTGAGGCGCCGTTGCCCGGGGCTTGCATGGAGCTGCTCGGCGCGCACCCCTGAACCGGCCCGCCTACCGGCCCAGGACCTGGGCAAGCGCGTCTGCCCAAACTCGGGCTTCCTTGGTCCAGCCGGAGGCGTTGGGGTGGATCTCGTTGGCCAAGTCCCCACTGCTGCCCGGGGAGGCCGGATCGGCGGCATTCAGCACGCCGGTGGTCGGAACCACATGCAAGGCACCATCGAAGGTTGTCCACCCCTGGATGACCGAACTGATGTCGCGGAACAGGCCTGCTGTCAACGCAGGCCATAGCCGCGGGTCAATGCTGTTCTTCTGGTAAGCCTTGTACAGCCAGGGGCCGAAGCCCGGGCCGGCCGGTGCATTGCGGGCGACCGGCGTGTCATAGCTGTTCAGCAAGACGGGCGTGCTGTGGTTGTATGCATCGGCCCGGATCGCGTCGACCAGTTGCCTGAAGTCGGTGTCGAGGTAGTCCTTCAGGAGGCGTCGGGCCGCTGGGTCAACACAGGCATAGCCGTCGGCTGGGAGCGGTTGCCCCGCCATGTTCAACAAAAGGCCCTGGCCGGGATCGGGGTCGCGGGCGGCATCGATGAAGTCGTTGCCTCCGGCGCTCAGCAGGATGGCGTCGTATCGAAACTGCTGGAGCCACCAGACGAACTCGCCTTTCATGATGTCGACGAGCTGCCGCAGCTCGGAGCCAGCAATGGCCAGGTTGATGATCAACACGGGCTGGCCGCGGTTGTCCATCTCATGGGCCAGGAACCACGGCAAAGAGGGGATGACCAGGGAGCTACGGTCCATCCATGAGTCGCCGTCCGCCAGCAACCGGTAGGTGAATGGCCCCCGGGCCTCGATCTCCTGGGAGCGTCCGAGGTATTCATGGCCCGTGCACACCACTGATGGCATGGCAATCTCCGTGTTCAGGTTTGAAGCGATGCGCCGCCTACTGTGGAGCCAGCCGATGCGGCAGTCATCCCTAACGCTGTGGAACCGCAAAGCACTCGGTGGGCGCTCGGTGGGCGCTCGATGGGCGCTCGATGGGGGCGTCCGGCCTGCGAGAGGCTCTGCTGGCCGGCAGAGGGCAGAGAATCCTCTTGCGCCGACAATCCCGCCAATGAGCAACCGCCCCCAACGTTTTGACCTGATCGCCTTCGACTGGGACGGCACCCTGTTCGACTCCACCGCGCTGATCGCACGCTGCATCCAGCGCGCGGCGGTGGACATCGGCGAGCCCGAGCCCGAGCTGGAGCGCGCCAAATACGTCATTGGCCTGGGCCTGCGGGACGCGTTGGAGCATGTGGTGCCGGGCCTGTCGCAGGACCGCTACGGCGAACTCGGCCTGCGCTACCGCCACCACTACCTGGGCTCCGAGCACGAGGTGTCGCTGTTCGACGGCAGCATCGAGATGCTGCAGGCACTGAAGGCCCGTCACCACTGGCTGGCCGTGGCCACCGGCAAGAACCGCGTGGGCCTGGACCGGGTGTTGGCGCATGCCGAGCTCACGAAGATGTTCGATGCCACCCGCACCGCCGACGAGACCCGCTCCAAGCCCCACCCGCAGATGCTGCTGGAGCTGATGCGCGAGTTCGGTGTGGAGCCCGAGCGCACGCTGATGATCGGTGACACGACGCACGATCTGCAGCTGGCCGCCAACGCCGGCGTGGCCAGCGTCGGCGTGAGTTTTGGCGCCCATGACCATGAGACCTTCGCCGAACACGGCCCGCTGTTCGTGGCCCACTCGACCCGCGAGCTGCACGACTGGCTGCTGGCCCATGCCTGAACTTGAACTGCCGCCGCCGCAGCGGCTGTGCGCCTCGGCCGAGCTTGAGGAGCGCGGCAAGGCGGTCAGCTTCGACGTCATCCAGTGGCGCGAACCGGTGCGCGCCTTCGCGCTGCGCTTCGAGGGCCGCGTTGTCGCCTACCTGAACCGCTGCGCCCACGTGCCCACCGAAATGGACTGGCAGGAGGGCGAGTTCCTCGACGGCAGCAAGCGCTACATCATGTGCAGCATCCATGGCGCAGCCTACGAGCCGCTCACCGGCCACTGCGTGATGGGCCCCTGCACGCGCGGGCGGCTGACCCGCATCGATGTTTCCGAGCGCGACGGCCAGGTCTACTGGCACCCGACGCGCGACACCCAACCCGCTTTCCAGGATTGAGATGACCACCCCCGACGATGACCTGCCGCCCCCGATGCGCGACCCCATCGGCGTGCCGCCCGTGATGACGGCAGAGGCGCAGCCCCTGTTCGCCGAGCTGGCGCGCGACTTCCTGCGCGAGCGCCGGGCCGAGCGGCGCTGGCGCGTGTTCTTCCGGCTGTTCTGGCTCACGCTGGCCGGGCTGCTGGTCTACAGCTTGTGGGCTCAGGGCCGGCACGTCACGCCGACGACAACACCGCACACGGCGCTGGTCGAGGTCCGCGGCGAGATCGCGGCCGACACCGAGGCCAGCGCCGAGCAGATCGTCGCAGCGCTGAAGGACGCGTTCAAGGACGATGCCGCCCAGGCCGTCGTGCTGCGCATCAACTCGCCCGGCGGCAGCCCGGTGCAGGCGGGCATCGTCTACGACGAGATCACACGGCTCAAGCAGCAGACAGGCAAGCCGGTGTATGCCGTGGTCGAGGAGATGTGCGCCTCCGGGGCCTACTACATCGCCGCGGCGGCAGACGAAATCTTCGTCGACAAGGCCTCGGTCGTCGGCTCGATCGGCGTGCTGATGGACGGGTTCGGCTTCACCGGGCTGATGGACAAGCTCGGCGTGGAGCGGCGCCTGATGACCGCGGGCGAGAACAAGGGCATGCTGGACCCGTTCAGCCCCGTGTCGCCCAAGCAGCGCGCCTATGCGCAAGCGATGCTGGACCAGATCCACCAGCAGTTCATCGCGGTCGTCCGCGAGGGGCGGGGCAAGCGGCTCAAGGAGACGCCGGAGACCTTCTCGGGCCTGTTCTGGAACGGCGAGCAGGCGGTGCAGCTTGGCCTGGCCGACCGCTTCGGCAACCTGGACTTTGTCGCGCGTGAGGTGGTCAAGGCCGAGGACGTGATCGACTACACGCCGCGCGACAACGTGGCCGAGCGCCTGGCCAAGCGCTTCGGCGCGGCGGTGGGTGCCGGCGCGGTCAAGGCCCTGGGGCAGAGGGCGCCGGTGCGCTGAATCAGCGCCTCAGCGCCACGGTGGACGAGCACGCGGGGCCGGCGTACAACGCTTGGCCATGCGGCCCGGGATTCAACGCCATCAGGCGCTTGCGCAATACCGCCGGCGGGCGCCGGTCTATGACCTCGAGCTGCTGGCCTTCGAGCCCTGGCGGCATGCCTGCGTGCAGCGCCTGGCGCTGCGCCCCGGGGATGCCGTGCTCGATCTGGGCTGTGGCACGGGCCTGAGCTTCGATCTGCTGCAGCGCCGGATCGGCCCGGCCGGGCGCATCGTCGGCATCGAGCAATCGGCCGAGATGCTGGCGCGGGCCCGCCACCGGGTGCAGGCGGAGGGCTGGCGCAATGTGGAGCTGATCCACGCGCCGGTCGAGGAGGCGGCCTGGGCCGGGCGCGCCGACGCCGCGCTCTTCGTGTTCACGCACGACATCCTGCAGCAGCCGAGCGCGCTGCGGCGTGTCATCGGCATGCTCAGGCAGGGCGCGCGGGTGGCCTCGGTCGGCCTCACCTGGGGGCCGCCCTGGGCGCTGCCGGTCAACGCCTTCGTCTGGGCGGCGGCCAGCCATTCGTTGCTGCAGATCGACGCGCTCGACCGGCCCTGGCAGCGCCTGGCCGACGCCGGTGTCGATCTCGACATCGACTGCGGCCCGCTCGGCGGCATCTACCTGGCCCACGGGCGCGTGGCCTGACTGCGATGGCGGCCTCGCGCACCAAACCCATCACCAAGACCATCAACCTGGCCTTGCAGGGGGGAGGCTCGCATGGCGCCTTCACCTGGGGCGTGCTGGACCAATTGCTCGAAGACGGGCGGCTGCGCTTCGAGGCCATCAGCGCCACCAGCGCCGGCAGCCTGAACGCGGTGGTGCTGGCCGAGGGCATGCGGCTGGCCGGCGTGGCCGGCGCACGCGCCGCGCTGGAGCGGCTGTGGCGCTCGGTATCGGAGCTCGGCGGCTGGAGCCTGCCGGGCCTGGAGTACGGGTTGGTGCACGCTTGGGCTGCGGCGCTGACCCAGCTGCTGTCGCCCTACCAGCTCAACCCGCTGGGCTTCAACCCGCTGCGCGAGCTGCTGCAGGCCCAGGTCGACTTCGAGGCCCTGCGGCGGGCATCGCCGGTGCGGCTTTTCGTCAGCGCAACCAATGTCGAGACCGGCAAGATCAAGGTGTTCAGCGCCCAGGAGCTGAGCCTGGACGCGGTGCTGGCCAGTGCCTGCCTGCCGAACCTGTTTCCCGCGCAGGAAATCGGCGGTCAGTACTACTGGGACGGCGGTTTCATGGGCAACCCGGCGATCTTTCCGTTGATCTACGAGGCCCGGTGCGCCGATGTGCTGATCGTGCACGTCAACCCCATCGTGCGGCGCGGCCTGCCGCGCAGCGCGGCCGAGATTGCAGACCGGGTCAATGAAATCAGCTTCAACTCGACGTTGATGCGCGAGATGCGCGCCATCGCCTTTGTCACCAGCCTGATCGACCGCGGCAAGCTGTCGCCACAGGAGGCGCGGCGTATCCACATCCATTCGATCCGCAGCGACGAGCTGATGGCCCAGCAGGGCGCCTCCAGCAAGTTCGATGTGCGTTGGCGCTACCTCTGTGGCCTGCGCGACGCCGGGCGCGAGCAGGCGCGCGCCTGGCTGGCCACCCATCTGCAGGCGGTGGGCCGGCGGTCCAGTGTCGACATCCGGGCCGAGTTCCTGTGACGCGCCGCGCGCCGTGTTGACGCGATCCGGCTGTGCCGATTCAGCGGCTGCGGCGGCGTGCCAGCAAGGCCGCTGCCAGGCCCAGGCCAGCGAGCGCAAGCGATGCCGGTTCGGGCAGGGGACGTGACTGATTCGGAACCGGCGGCCGTGGGCTGGGCATCGGCGCGTCATTGACCTGAACGCTGCTGTTCCAGTCCTTCACGACGACCTGGCCGTTGATCTGGCCCCAGCCGGGCCCGACGCTGGCGTTCAGCGCCAGCAGCGATGCATTGATGCCGCCGTTGAGGATCAGGGTTTTCGCGTCGGGCAGGTTGAACAGCACCTGGCCCTTGTTGAAGCCGGTGTAGCCGTGGTTGCCGAAATCGACGGACGTGCCGTGAACGTTGATGAGGACCTGAGCACCGACGCCCAGGCCGTCGATCTGCAGGTTCTTCGCCACGTCGGCCGCCTGGATGTCAAACACCGCGAGGCTCTGGCCGGTCGCGTTGAAGTGCAGCGTGCCCCATTGGTCGACGGCGCTGCCGGTGTTGGTCAGCGCGTCGAGTGTGGCCGACAGCGTCGCCAGCCGCTGCTGCTCGCTCGCGAACGCAAAACCCTGGCCGCTGGTGACGCCGCCCATCACATTGCCCGACGCATTGGGCGTGTAGGCGCCGCCGACGACGGCCCCACCCCAGACGGTGCCGCTGGAGAAGCTCAGGTTGCCGCCCACCGTCAGCCCGGTGCCGGCGTACAGCGCGCTGGAGCCGGTCTTGGTGTTGATCGAATAGCCGCCCAGCGTCGCATTGCCGCCCACGGCCACACGGCCCTCCACGTCGCTGCTGCTGACGTTCATGTTGCCGAAGGCCAGCAGGTTGAGGCTGCCGTCCAGCCCCAGGCTGATCGGGCCGGCATGTGCGCCGCCGGCGGCGAGCAGGGTGGCGAGCAGGGCGAGGCGGCGAATGGCGCGGAGCGGGGTCTTGGACATGGTGCGGCAGTCTAGGAAGCCATGTCGAAGCGCGACACGCCTTGACGCGGGGGTGCGCATGGTGGTTCGAGACACAGTTCACGGCTGGGCAAGCCGCCCAGCAAAAAGGCCGCAGCCGGTGAGGGCTGCGGCCTTGCGCGGAGCGCGGTGGCGCTTACTGCGTCTTGGTTTCGGTCTTGGTGGCGGTGTCGTGAGCGGCCTTGTCGGCGTGCTTCTTGCCACCATGCTTGTGGCCCTTCTTGGCCGTGCTAGCGGCTTCGGCGGGGGCGGCTGCAACGGCAGGGGCCTTGGCGGCGGCCGGTGCGGTGGCGGCGGCCGGTGCGGTGGCGGTGGCCGGAGCGGCGGTGGTGGCCGGTGCGGCCTTCACGGCGGGCATCGCCGCCGGCGCCGCAGCGGGCGTCGTTGTCGTGCCTTGAGCCAATGCCACGCCCGAGGCGAGCGTGAACAGGGCGGTAGCGAGGGTGGTCTTCAGTGCGTTCATTTGAGGCTCCAGGGTGGTTGGGGTTTCGGTTCGGCTTCGCGAAAGCTTGGGCAGACAACGACGTTTGCAGCGCCATCGTTGACGCCGCCCGATGCGGTTTCAAACCCTTACACCGCGCAGAATCGGGGGCCATGAACACCGCCTCCCGCTTCGACTGGTCCGCGGGCTATGCCAGCCGCCGCAGCCCACTGTTCGCGCGCAACATCGTCTCGACCTCGCACCCGCTCGCCGCCCAGGCCGGGCTGCGCATGCTGCAGGCCGGCGGCAACGCCGTCGACGCGGCGATTGCGACGGCGGCCTGCATGACCCTGGTCGAGCCCTGCAGCAATGGGCTGGGTTCGGACGCCTTCTGCATCCTGTGGGACGGCCAGCAGCTGCACGGCCTGAATGCCTCGGGCCCGGCGCCAGCGGCTTGGTCGCCTGAGTGCTTCGACGGTCCGTCGATGCCCCGCCGCGGCTGGGGCGCCGTCACCGTGCCAGGCGCCGTCGGCGGCTGGACGGCCCTGAACGAGCGCTTCGGCAAGCTGCCGTTTGCCGACCTGATGGCGCCTGCCATCGAGATCGCGCAGCGCGGCTATGCGGTCCCGCCGATCGTGCAGGGCAAGTGGGCGATGGCCGCCGCGCTGCCGGAGATCACATCGCAACCTGGCTTCGCCCAGGCCTTTCTGCCGCACGGGCGTGCGCCGGCGGTCGGCGAGCGCTTCAGCTTTCCCGACGCCGCGCGTAGTCTGAAGCTGATCGCCGAGACGCGGGGCGAGGCCTTCTACCGCGGCGAGATCGCCGCCGCGCTGGCCCGCTTTGCGCGCGACACCGGCGGAGCGATGACCGAGGCCGACCTGGCCGCCTACCGGCCCGAGTGGGTGACGCCGCTGGCGCAGGACTTTGCCGGCCACACGCTGCATGAGATCCCGCCCAACGGCCAGGGCATCGCGGCGCAGATGGCGCTCGGCCTGCTGTCGCACTGCCGCCTGACCGACCATGCGGTGGACAGCCCCGAGGCCCAGCACCTGATGATCGAGGCGATGAAGCTCGCCTTCGCCGACGTCTACCGCTACGTGGCGGAGCCCGCTGCGATGGCGGTGACGCCGGGCGAGTTGCTCGACCCCGGCTACCTCGCCGAGCGCGCCCGCCTGATCGACCCGGCCCGCGCGCAGGTCTTCGGCGCCGGCCACCCGATCAAGGGTGGCACGATCTACCTGACCGCCGCCGACGAGCGCGGCATGATGGTCAGCTTCATCCAGAGCAACTACATGGGCTTCGGTTCGGGCCTGGTGCTGCCGGGTTATGGCGTGAGCCTGCAGAACCGCGGCCATGGCTTCACGCTGGAGGCGGGCCATCCCAACCAGGTCGCGCCGGGCAAGCGGCCCTTCCACACCATCATCCCTGGGTTCCTGACAAAAGGCGGCCAGCCCGTGATGAGCTTTGGCGTGATGGGCGGCAATATGCAGCCGCAGGGCCATCTGCAGACCCTGGTGCGCATGCTTTGCTACGGCCAGAACCCGCAGGCCGCCTGCGATGCGCCGCGCTGGCGCTTCAACGAGGGCCTGTCGATCAATATCGAGCCGCACATGCCGGCCGCGACCATCGAAGGCCTGCGTGCGCGCGGCCACCAGATCGGCGACATCCACGACAGCTACCAGGACTTCGGCGCCGGCCAGTTCATCTGGCGGCTCGGCGACCCGGCTTCTGAGGGCTATGTCGCGGCCAGCGACCCGCGGCGCGACGGCGCGGCGGTGGGCTATTGATGATGGGCTTCGAAGCGCTGCGGCTGCACCCCGGCGACGATCTGCGCGGCGCGCTCGAGGCGGCGGCCCGCACCGCGTTTGTGGTGGCCGGGCTGGGCAGCCTCAGCGCGGCGCAGCTGCGCTTCGCGGGCGAGCCGGGGCCGGCCGCGCTGGCCGGGCCGCTGGAGATCCTCACGCTCAGCGGCAGCCTGACCCCGGATGGCGCCCACCTGCACGCCAGCGTGGCCGACGCCGCGGGCCGCGTGTACGGCGGCCATGTCTGCGCCGGCTGCCTGGTGCGCACCACGGCCGAGCTGCTGATCGCGCCGCTGCCGCCGGGCGCGCTGGCTCGGGCATGGGATCCCGCCACTGGCCACGCCGAACTGGTCGTGCGGCGGGCATGACGCTTGGCACGCGACATCGCCGGGCAGCGCTGCTAGCATGCTGGCCATGACCAAGCTGCTTGACCTCGACTGACGCCGCGGCGCGTCGAATACCACCGGCGGGACGCCCTCCCGCCCGTCGAGTCCTGTCGGAGCTTTCGCGTCATGTTCTCCAAGTTCTTTGCCCTCCCGCCCGGCGATCTGCTGCGGGATGCGGTCTACCGGCGGCTCTGGTCGTCGATCCTGATTTCCTCCCTCGGCGGCCAGATCACCATGCTGGCGCTGCCGCTTACCGCCGCTGTGCTGCTGCAGGCCAGCCCGACCCAGATGGGCTGGCTGCAGGCGATGGAGATCCTGCCCTTCGTGCTGTTCTCGCTGCCTGCCGGCGTGCTGCTGGACCGGGTGCGCAAGCTGCCGGTCTACATCGCCGGCGAGAGCCTGCTCGCGTTGGCGGTGGCCAGCGTGCCGCTGGCGGCCTGGCTGGGCCATCTCGGCATGGGCTGGCTCTACGTCGTCGGCTTCGTGCTCGGCTGCGTCTACACCGTGGCCGGCAGCGCCGCGCAGATCGTGCTGACCCAGGTCGTGCCGCGCGAGCGCCTGGTCGAGGCGCATGCGAAGAATGCGCTGGCCTCCTCCGGTGCTGAAGTGGCCGGTCCGGGCCTGGCCGGTGCGCTGATCAAGCTGTTCGGCGCGCCGCTCGCGTTGGCGGTGGACGCCGCCCTGCTGCTGGTGTCGGCCGTCATCCTGCGTGGCATCCAGGTCAAGGAGGCCTTGGTCGAGCGGCCCGACCAGCATTTCTGGCAGGAGCTGAAGGCCGGCCTGCAGTTCGTTCGCGAGCGGCGCTTGCTGGTGAGCCTGGCGACCGCCACGGGCAGCTGGCAGCTCTTCCACAACGCGGCCCTGGTCGTGCAGATCCTGTTTGCCACGCGCGAGCTGCACCTCAGCGCGCAGACCGTGGGCCTGTCCTATATCGCGCTGGGCGCGGGCACGGTGCTGGCCAGCGTGTTCGGCCACCGCATCAGCCGTCGCATCGGCCCCGGGCCTTGCCTGGTGCTGGGCTATGCGGCCTGCGGCCTGGGCTGGGGCCAGCTCGCGCTGGCGCCCGCGGGGCCCGGCGGGGTGATCAGCTTTGGCCTGATGTTGTTCGCGTTCGGCGTCGGTGCGGTGCTGATCTTCATCAACTTCCTGTCGCTGCGGCAAGCGGTCACACCGGCGCCGATGCTGGGCCGCATGACCAGCACGATGCGCTGGTTGATCCTGCTTCCCGCGGGCCCCGGCGCGCTGATCGGCGGCTGGCTGGGCGAGCATGTCGGGCTGCGTGCGGCGCTGGGTTTCGCCGGTGCAGGCGCCTGCCTGCTGGCGCTGTGGGCCTGGCGGCACGAGGTGATCCGTGGTGTGCGCGAGCTGCCCCAGCCGGTCGAGGTCGCGACGGCATGAGCCTGGACCCCTTGCTGATCGATGTTCCCGAGCGCCTGGACGGCGAACGCATCGTGCTGCTGGCGCCCCGCGCCGGCCTCGGGGCGGAGCTGGCGGTCGTCATCACGCAGTCGCTGTCGCATCTGCGGCCCTGGATGGCCTGGGCTCAGCAGGCGCCCAGCGCCGAGAGCGCGGAACTCGTGGTGCGGCGCATGTCGGCCGACTTCATCGCCCGGCGCGACCTGTGCTTCCATGTCTATGCCCGCAAGCCCGACGGCAACCCGGGCCGGCTGCTGGGCGGCACCGGCCTGCACCGCATCGACTGGACGGTGCGCAAGTTCGAGATCGGCTACTGGATCCGGCCCGAGGCGGCCGGCCAAGGCTTCATCAGCGAGGCGGTGCGGCTGCTGACCGTGCTGGCATTCGGGCCGCTGGATGCGCGGCGGGTCGAGATCCGCTGCGACACCGAGAACACGCGCAGCCGGGCCGTGGCCGAGCGCTGCGGCTTCGAGCTCGAAGGCGTGTTGCGCTGCGATTCGCTGGCGGTGGACGGCACACCCCGGCATACCGCCGTCTACGCGCGCATCGCCTGAGGCCGTCGGCACGGCGCGGCTGCGGCCCCACCGGTGCAAGCGGCCGGCGGGTTGAATGCTTCAGCGGGGCTGCCGCCCGGCCGCGGGGCCGAGTGTGTCGACCGCGTCCGTGATGATGCCGTCGATGCCGTCGGCGATCAGCCGTTCGGCGACCGCGGCATCGTTCACGGTATAGACCATGGCCCGCCATCCGTGGGCATGCAGCCGCTGGATCAGCGCGCGATCCATCCACCGCCAGTTCGTGATCACGGCCACCACGCCGAGCGCTTCGGCCGCCTCGGGCCAGCCCTCCCACAGACTGTCCAGCAGCAGCGCGCGGGGCAGGCCGGGTTCGGCATCTCGGGCAGCCGCCAGGGCCTCGGGTTTGAAGCTGCTCAAGAGCGGCGGCAGCGCGCCGGCCCACAGCCGTGCCGCCGCGTGGGCCACGGCCGTGCCGGTGCGTGCCTCCTCGCCCGGGCAGGGCTTGATCTCGACATTGAGCATGCAGGCATTGGCCTGGCAGAACGCGGCGATCTGCGCGAACCGTGGCAGGGGCTCGGCCGCGAAGGGCGGGCTGTGCCAGCCACCGGCGTCGAGCGTGGCGAGATCGGCCCAGTCGATGCCTGCCGGCGACCCGCGGCCGCCGGTGGTGCGCTCCAGCGTGTCGTCATGCAGCAGAAAGGCTTCGCCGTCCCGGCTCAGCTTGACATCACATTCGAAGGCTCGAAAGCCGAAACCCGCGCCCACCCGGAAGGCGGCCAGCGTGTTCTCGGGGGCGAGCTTGCCAGCGCCGCGATGCGCCAGCCACAGCGGGTAGGGCCAGGGCTTCATCCTGCGGATTCTGAGGGGAAAACCCCTGCGCTACGATCCCCGGCCGCTCCCCCTTGCCACCATGAATGCCCCGCATCCCCTGATGCCGGCCGCCGCTGACGCGGCCGACACCACCGCCCCCACGGCCGACGCCGCGCCGCGCCTGCGCGAGATTCCGTACAACTACACCTCGTTCTCCGACCGCGAGATCGTGATCCGGCTGCTCGGCGCCCGCGCCTGGTCGTTGCTGGAGCAGCTGCGGCTGGAGCGCCGTACCGGCCGATCCGCGCGGATGCTCTACGAGGTGCTGGGCGACATCTGGGTGGTGCAGCGTAATCCCTATCTGCAGGACGACCTGCTGGACAACCCCAAGCGCCGCGCGCTGCTGATCGAAGCGCTGCACCATCGGCTCGCCGAGGTGCAGAAGCGCCGCGACCCCGCCAGCGACCCGGCGCGCGACGCGGCGGTGGGTGAACTGCTGGAGGCCGCCCGCGGCGCCGTGGCCGAGTTTGCGGCCCTGTTCGACCGCGTGGCCACGCTGCGCAAGCGCGCCGCCAAGACCCTGGCCCGCCACACCGCCAAGGACAACATCAAGTTCGACGGCCTCTCCCGCGTCGCCCACGTGACGGATGCGACCGACTGGCGCGTGGAGTACCCCTTCGTCGTGCTAACGCCCGACAGCGAGGCCGAGATGGCCGGCCTGGTGGGCGCCTGTTTCGAGCTCGGCCTGACCGTGATCCCGCGCGGCGGTGGCACCGGCTACACCGGCGGCGCGGTGCCGCTGGTGTGGAACAGCGCCGTCATCAACACCGAAAAGCTGGAAGCGCTGCGGGGCGTCGAGATGCTGCGCCTGCCGGGCCTGGACCGCGAGGTGCCGACCATCTTCAGCGAGGCCGGCGTCGTCACCCAGCGCGTGGCCGACCTGGCCGAGCAGCATGGCTTCGTGTTCGCGGTGGACCCGACCAGCGCCGAGGCCAGTTGCATTGGCGGCAATGTGGCGATGAACGCCGGCGGCAAGAAGGCCGTGCTCTGGGGCACGGCGCTGGACAACCTCGCCAGCTGGAAGATGGTGACGCCCGAGGCCAAGTGGCTGGAGGTGGTGCGCCTGAACCACAACCTCGGCAAGATCCATGACGTGGAGGTGGCCAGCTTCGAGCTGCGCCACTTCGATGCCTCGGGCAAGGTGCTGGAGCGCACCGAGCGGCTCGACATCCCCGGCCGCGTGTTCCGCAAGGAGGGCCTGGGCAAGGACGTCACGGACAAGTTCCTCGCCGGCCTGCCGGGCATCCAGAAGGAAGGCTGCGACGGCCTGATCACCAGCGCCCGCTGGATCGTGCACCGCATGCCGGCGCACACCCGCACCGTCTGCCTGGAGTTCTTCGGCAACCCCAAGGACTGCGTGCCCAGCATCGTCGACATCAAGGACTACATGTTCTCGATCGCGTCCACCGGCGTGCTGCTGGCGGGCCTGGAGCACCTGGACGACCGCTACCTGAAGGCCGTGGGCTACGCGACCAAGAGCAAGCGCGGCGGCCTGCCCAAGATGGTGCTGGTGGGCGACATCGTCGGCGACGACGCCGATGCGGTGGCGCGTGCGACGAGCGAGGTCGTGCGCTTGGCCAACGGCCGTTCGGGCGAGGGCTTCGTGGCCGTCAGCCCCGACGCGCGCAAGAAGTTCTGGCTCGACCGCAAGCGCACTGCCGCGATCAGCAAGCACACGAACGCGTTCAAGGTGAACGAGGACGTGGTGATCCCGCTGCCGCGCATGGGCGAGTACACCCTGGGCATCGAGCGCATCAACATCGAGCTCTCGCTGCGCAACAAGCTCGAACTCGTGACGGCGCTGCACGCGCTGTTCACCACCGGCAAACTCCCGCTGGGCAAGAGCGACGATGCCGGCGAGATCCCGAGCGCCGAGCTGCTGGAAGACCGCGTGCAGCAGGCGCTGGCGTTGCTGCGCGAGGTGGGCGGGCTGTGGCAGCAATGGCTGGATGGGCTGGACAGCGCAGGTTTCTTCGAACGGCTGCAGACGCACGAGCTGCGCGCCTCCTGGAAGACCCAGATCCTCAAGCCGCTGCAGTCCATCTTCAGCGGTGCGGCCTTCGAGCCGCTGCTGGCCGAATGCCGCCGCATTCACCAGGAGGTGCTGCGCGGTCGGGTGTGGGTGGCGCTGCACATGCATGCCGGCGACGGCAATGTGCACACCAACATCCCGGTCAACAGCGACAACTACGCGATGCTGCAGACGGCCCACGAGGCCGTGGCGCGCATCATGGTGCTGGCGCGCAGCCTGGACGGCGTGATCTCCGGCGAGCATGGCATCGGCATCACCAAGCTCGAGTTCCTGACCGACGAGGAGCTGGCCAATTTCGAGGCCTACAAGCGCCGTGTGGACCCCGAGGGCCGCTTCAACAAGGGCAAGCTGATCCGCCACGGCGAGCTGGCGGCCGACCTGCGCAATGCCTACACGCCGTCCTTCGGCCTGATGGGCCATGAGTCGCTGATCATGCAGCAGAGCGACATCGGCGCGATCAGCGACTCCGTCAAGGACTGCCTGCGCTGCGGCAAGTGCAAGCCGGTGTGTGCCACTCATGTGCCGCGCGCCAACCTGCTCTACAGCCCGCGCAACAAGATCCTCGCCACCTCGCTGCTGGTGGAGGCCTTCCTGTACGAGGAGCAGACCCGCCGCGGCGTGTCCATCAAACACTGGCAGGAGTTCGAGGACGTGGCCGACCACTGCACGGTCTGCCACAAATGCGCCTCACCCTGCCCGGTGAAGATCGACTTCGGCGATGTGACGATGAATATGCGCAACCTGCTCCGCAAGATGGGCCAGAAGAGCTTCCGGCCCGGCAATGCGGCGGCTATGTTCATGCTCAACGCCACCAGCCCCGAGACGATCAAGCTGGCGCGCAGCGCGATGGTGGGCATCGGCTTCAAGGCCCAGCGCCTGGCGGTGGACCTGTTCAAGCCCGCGGGCCGCAAGCAGACGAGTGCGCCGCCGGCCACGGTCGGCACCGCGCCGGTCAAGGAACAGGTCATCCACTTCATCAACAAGAAGCTGCCGGGTGGCCTGCCCAAGAAGACGGCGCGTGCGCTGCTGGACATCGAGGACAAGAACTACGTCCCCATCATCCGGCCGCCCGAGAAGACCTCGGCCGACACCGAGGCCGTGTTCTATTTCCCGGGCTGCGGCTCCGAGCGCCTGTTCAGCCAGGTGGGCCTGGCCACGCAGGCCATGCTCTGGCATGCCGGCGTGCAGACGGTGCTGCCGCCGGGTTACCTGTGCTGCGGCTACCCGCAGCGCGGCTCGGGCCAGTTCGATAAGGCCGAGAAGATGATCACCGACAACCGGGTGCTCTTCCACCGTGTCGCCAACACGCTGAACTACCTGGACATCAAGACCGTGGTGGTCAGCTGCGGCACCTGCTTCGACCAGCTGCAGGGCTACAAGTTCGAGGACATCTTCCCCGGCTGCCGCATCATCGACATCCACGAATACCTGCTGGAGAAGGGCATCACGCTCGGCTCCAAGACCAGCTACCTGTACCACGACCCGTGCCACTCACCGATGAAGCAGCAGGAGCCGATGAAGACGGTCAAGGCGCTGGTGGGCGACAACGTCGTCAAGAACGAACGCTGCTGCGGCGAAAGCGGCACGCTGGGCGTCACGCGGCCTGACATTTCGACGCAGATCCGCTTCCGCAAGGAGGAGGAGTTGCGCAAGACCGAGGCGCAGCTGCGCGAGAGCGGCAAGGTCGGTGTCGAGGAGAATCTGAAGATCCTGACCTCCTGCCCGAGCTGCCTGCAGGGCCTGAGCCGCTACGGCGACGACCTGCAGAACGGCCTGCTCGAAGCCGACTACATCGTTGTCGAGATGGCCCGCCAGATCCTCGGCGAAAACTGGATGCCCGACTACGTAGCCCAGGCGAACAACGGCGGGATCGAGCGGGTGCTGGTGTGAGCTGCCCGCTCTGCACTACCGATGGCGGCCTTGTCGTCGCCCGCACCTTGCAGTTCCGCGTCGTGCGCGTCGTCGAGGGCGACGAAGCCCAGCGCTTCCCAGCGTTCTACCGGCTGATCTGGAACGCGCATGTGGCGGAGTTCAGTGACCTGGCGGCCGCAGAACGCCATGCCTGCATGGATGCGGTCGCCGAGATCGAGCAGGTGCTGCGCACGCAGCTCCGGCCCAGCAAGGTCAACCTCGCCTCGCTGGGCAATGTGGTGCCGCACCTGCATTGGCACATCATTGCCCGCTTTGATACCGACAGCCATTACCCGGCGCCGGTCTGGGCGGCTGCGCAACGCGAGGCTGCGCTGCCGGCGCTGGACCTGGCGGCGCTGGACGCGGCCGTTGCTCAGCGGCTGGCGGTGATGACGATGCGCGCCGGGCCCTGCGCCGAGGCGGCCGGGGCTGTCGCGTCCTCCGGTGAAACGAACGCCAGCTGCATCCGGTAGATGCTGGTGCCGGATGCGTCTCGGCTGCACTCGAGCAGACGCACCGCACGTCGAACCTCACGGTTGGTTTGCATCGGCCCGCCGCTCGCGCGAACGGCTTTGACCTGGCCATCCTGTACCGCAAACGTGACGTCCAACTCGCTGGGCGTGGGGTCTCGGAACCAGGTGTTCGCCAACTGCTCTTGAAGGACTGCGTCCACGTTCGCACAGCTCTCGCGGACATCAAAGCGAGCCATACCCTCAAAGACCTTGCCGTTGACCACGACACGGTCCAGCGTGGTTTGGGCCAGCGCCGGGCCCGCGGTAAGCGCCAGTGCGAGGGCGCAGGCGAGGCCTGCGAAAAGGCCGTTATGGGTGGCGGTGCGTTGGGCGATCGAGTACTGAGTGGGCATTGCGGGCTCCTGTTGAACATCGGTTGGGAGACGCGGCGCGTCGACCGGTGTTCAGACTAGGCGCTTGGTCAGGCGGCACCAAGCCGGCCGCGATGGGATGCCGTTGGCTTGCGACCAGCAGCGGAAATGCGCGGATGAAATGCAGCGCCTGCTGGCGGCCAGTTTGCACGCAGCCCGTGCCCTTCGTCATGGCTCGGGTGGCGGCCGGTGACTTCCGGCATCCGCGGCTGGCCCTGTCGGGTGCCGCGATGAAAAAACGGGGCCGCAGCCCCGTGTCGATGCATCGGTGCGGCGCCGCTCACCAGACGCTGAGCGGGTCGGTCGCCACCATCGCGCTGCCGGGTTTGCAGCTGAAGGCCTGGGCGAAGTAGGGCGAGTTGCTCATCGGCGTCAGCACGCGGTAGCGGGCCGGCGAGTGCGAGTCGGTGCGCAACTGGTTGATCAGGAACTCGGTGCGCACCTTGGTGCGCCAGACCAGCGCATTGCTGATGAAGAAGCGTTGTGCCGGCGTGTAGCCGTCGATGGTCTCGCTGGCCTTGCCGCTGCGCTTGAGCGCGCGTTGCAGGCCCTCGAAGGCCAGCAGCAGGCCCGACAGGTCCGAGATGTTTTCACCCAGTGTGAGCTGGCCGTTGATGGTGTAGCCGGGCAGCGGTGAGATTGCGCCGTAGCGCGCGGCCACCTTGTCGGCACGCGCCTTGTAGCCGGCGGCGTCGGCCGCTGTCCACCAGTCGGTCAGCGAGCCGCCGGCGTCGAAGTTGCGGCCGCTGTCATCGAAATGGTGGGTGATCTCATGGCCAATCACCATGCCGATGCCACCGTAGTTGGCGGCGTCATCCGCCTTGGCATCGAAGAAGGGCGGCTGCAGGATGCCGGCGGGGAAGGTGATCTGGTTCAGGCCGCCCGCAAAGGCGTTGACGATGTGCGGGCTGGTGCGCCAACGCGTGCGCTCGACGTTGGCATCCAGATCCTTCATCTGCTGGCTGCTGTGCCAAAGCGCGGTCTTCAGCCAGTTGCCGGCATAGTCGGTCGCACTGAGCTGCAGGCCCTCGAACTGTGGCCACTGGTCGGGTGCGCCGATCAGGGGCTGCATCGCCGCAAGTTTCTCCAGGGCCTTGGCCTTGGTGGCCGGCGTCATCCAGTCGAGCTTCTCGATGCGAGCCTTCATGCTGGCGCGGATATCGTCGAGAAGCTGCACCGAGCGCCGTTGCGCTTCGGGCGAAAAGGCGCGTGCGACGAAGAGCTCGCCCAGGGCCAGGGCCACCGGCTCGCCGCCGGTGCGGCCGCCGATCTGCAGGATGACGTCCTCGCTGCGCGGCGGCGGCGCCTTCAGGCCGGTCACCGCCTTGCCGCGGTACTCGAACGAGGCGGTCGAGAAGGCCTTGGGCAGGCGCGGCGACAACGTATCGAGCACGCGCACGCTCAGGTACTGGCGCCAGACCGAGAGCGGCGCATCGGCCGCGAGCCAGGCCACGCGGGTGGCGAACTCGGGTTGACCGACGATCAGCCGCTGCGGTGCTTTGGCGCCCGCGGTCAGCACGGCGAGAAACGCGGTCCAGTCCAGCCCGGGCGCGGCGGCGGAGAGATCGGCCGGGCTCAGCGGGTTGTAGTTGGCATTGGGGTCGCGCAGCCTGGCGCGCTCGCGCGAGGCTTCGGCAAGCTGGGTCTCGAAGGTCTGCAGCGCGTCCAACTCGGCCGCGGTGGCGGGCCGGCCGGCAGAGCTCAGCAGGCTGGCGGCAAAGCTGCGGTAGGCCGCCTTCACGCTGCGGGTGCGTTCGTCATCGCGGAAGTAGTCGTCCCGGTCGGGCAGACCCAGGCCGGCCTGGTACAGGCCCAGCACATGGCGCCGGGTGTTCTTGCGGTCGGGCTGCACGCTGAAGGCGAGCGGCGCCTGGATGCCGCTGCGGTTCAGCAGTGCGAGCAGGCTGGGCAGGTCTTCGCGTCGCTGCAGCGCGTCGATGCGGTTGAGCAGCGGCGCGATCGAGCTCAGGCCGCGGGCTTCGATGGCCGCCTCATCCATGCCGCTGGCGTAATAGGCGGCGATCAGCTTCAGGCCTGGCGTGGTCTGCAGCGCGGGCTGCTCGGCCAGCTCCTGCAGTGCCTTGTTCAGCAGTTCGTCATTGGCCTGGCGCAGCTGTTCAAAACTGCCGATGCGCGCGCGGCTGGCCGGCAGTTCGGTGGCGGCCTCCCAGTTGCCGTTGACGAAGGCATAGAAGTCGTCACAGGGCGCGACCTCTTTGGACAGCCCGCCGAGGTCGAGCGCCTGGGCCGATGTGGCCGCAAAAAGGGCGGCCGCGGCGACGGCCAGGCAGGGTCTGGAAAAGCGATCGGAGTGGCGCATGGACGAGTCGAGAAAAAAGCCAGGAAATCGCCGCATTAAAGCGTCATCCCTGCGCCACGCCGGGCCACAAAAGGCATGATTACGGGTTTCTACTAGGTGTGTCAGCCATGTCACTGATTCGTCGCCTCACCCTGGCCTTTGCTGCTGCGATGCTCCTGCCCAGCGTGGCCCATGCCCAGCCGGTGCAAGGGCAGGGCGCGACGTTTCCGTCCAAGGTCTACGAGACCTGGGCCCGCGCCTTCGAGAAGGCGGGCGGCAACGCGGTGGCCTACAAGCCCACCGGTTCGGGCGATGGCATCAAGCAGATCACCGCGCGCCAGGTCGACTTCGGCGGCACCGATGCGCCGCTGCCGCCGGCCGAGTTGGCCAAGCAGCATCTGGTGCAGATCCCGATGCTGGTGGGCGGCGTGGTGCCGGTCGTGAACCTGCCCGGCCTGGCGGCGCCGCTGCAGCTCAGTGGCGAGCTGCTTGCGGAGATCTTCATGGGCAAGGTCAAGAGCTGGAGCGACCCGCGCGTGGCGGTTCTGAACCCGGGCGTTGGCCTGCCGGCGCTGCCGGTCAAGCGCGTCGTGCGTGCAGAGAAGTCCGGCACCTCGGACGGCTTCAGCCGCTACCTCGCCAGCGCGTCGCCGAGCTTCAAGGCCGAGGTCGGCGCCAGCCAGGCGCCGCCCTGGCCCGGCGAGACGCTCAAGGCCGAGGGCAACGACGGCATGGTGCAGACGCTGCGCGCCACGCCCGGCGCCATCGCCTATGTCTCCTACGACCGCGTGCTGCGCGACAAGCTGTCGGCGGTGAAGCTGCGTAATGCGGCCGGGCGTTTCGTGCTGCCCAGCGAGCTGGGCTTCCGTGCCGCCGTGCTGGAGAGCGACATGCACCGCCAGGGCGACGACCTGGCCACGCTGCTGGACCGCCCGGGCAACGAGGCCTGGCCGATCACGCTGACCAGCTTCGTGCTCGTCGACGCCGAGCCGCCCACGGCGGCCAAGTCCATCGGCACGCTCAAGTTCCTGTACTGGTGCTTCATGCACGGCGACGACCTGACCCGCGGCACCGGCTTTGCGCCGCTGCCGGTGAGCGTGCAATCGCGCCTGGCCGCGCGCTTCACGCAGATCCGGCCCAAGGACGGCCAACTGCCGGCCTACCAGGTGTTCTGAGCCCGGCCTGCTCAGCCCGAGGCCGGCCACCTACACTGGCGGCATGCCGACCCCGATCGAGATCACCGTCCACCAGCAGTCCCGCGTGCTCGAGATTGCGTTCGACGACGGCGCGCGTTTTCGCATCCCGTTCGAACTGATGCGGGTCTACAGCCCGTCCGCTGAAGTGATGGGCCATGGCCCGGGCCAGGAGGTGCTGCAGACCGGCAAGCGGGATGTGCTGATCACCGCCCTGGAGCCGGTCGGGCATTACGCGGTACGGCCCGAGTTCTCCGACGGTCACGCCAGCGGCCTGTTCGCCTGGGACTACCTCTACAAGCTCGGCAGCCAGCAGCAGGCCCTGTGGGCCGACTACGAGGCCCGGCTGGCGGCCGCCGGCAAAGGCCGTGACGATCCCATGCCCGCCAAGCCGGGCGGCTCCTGCCACTCCCACTGATTGCGATGACCCAGACCCATTTCGGTTTCCAGCAGGTCGACGAGAGCGAGAAGGCCCGCAAGGTCCGCGGCGTGTTCGATTCGGTCGCTTCCAAATACGACCTGATGAATGACCTGATGTCGGCCGGCCTGCACCGGGCCTGGAAGGCCTACACGGTGCAGGTGGCCAACCTCAAGCCTGGCGAGCGGGCGCTGGACATCGCCGGCGGCACCGGTGACCTGTCGCGCGCCTTCGCCCGCAAGGTGGGCGAGAGCGGCCTGGTCGTGCACACCGACATCAACGAGGCCATGCTGCGCCAGGGGCGCGACCGCCTGCTCGATGAAGGCCTGATCCTTCCGACCAGCCTGGCCGACGCCGAGAAGCTGCCGTTCAAGAGCGAGAGCTTCGACCTCGTCAGCGTCGCCTTCGGCCTGCGCAACATGACGCACAAGGAGCTGGCCCTGGCCGAGGTGTGCCGGGTGCTCAAGCCGGGCGGCCGGCTGCTGGTGCTGGAGTTCTCGCGCATCGCCGAACCGCTGCGCAAGCCCTACGACTGGTACTCCTTCAACATCCTGCCCAAGCTCGGTTCGCTGTTTGCGGGAGATGCCGAGAGCTACCGCTATCTGGCCGAGTCCATCCGCATGCACCCCGACCAGGCCACCCTCAAGGCCATGATGAAGGCCGCTGGCTTTGGCCACGTCGACGTGCACAACCTCAGCGCCGGCATCGTCGCCCTCCACGCCGGCATCAAGTGCTGAGGTGGGACCGAGAACAGTCCTGAGGACTGTTCGACGCCCACCGAAGGCCTTCGGGCCTGCGAGCCCGAAGGCATGAGGCGGGACCGATCGCTTGTCTCTGAGGACTGTTTGACCCCCACCGAGTGCCTCCGGGCCGGTCAGCCCAAGTGCTTGAGCCGCGACCGGGCATGGTTCCAATGGCCCGGGACACGCCGCCACGCCCCCGTGAACGCGGGGGGCATCGGCGCGGAACTTTGTGCTGCCGGAGGCTCTAACGGCGGGTCGGTGGACAGCCCGGCAACGGGCCCGACACCCTAATAGAAGCGACATATGCGGACGCTACACTCGTTCGCTTACCCTGGGGCGGGTGCCCTTCCTCTGGACTACAAGGACCGTGAAACCGATGACAACGCGACTGATCAACCAACGGGCACCCCTTCTGCTGGCCGTCGTTGCGGCAGCCACACTGCTTGTCGCCTGCGGGGGCGACAAGGGTGACAAGGCTTCGCAGACCGCCGCCAAGGTGAACAAGGAAGAGATCACCGTTCACCAGATCAACTTCGTGCTGCAGCGCCAGCAGGGCCTCAAGCCCGAGCAGGCCGAAGAGGCGGGTCGCCAGGTGCTGGAGCGGCTGGTCGACCAGGAGCTTGCGGTGCAAAAGGCCCAAGAACTGAAGCTCGACCGCGACCCGCGCGTCGTGCAGCAGGTCGAGGCCGCCAAGCGTGAAATCATCGCCCGCGCCTATGCCGAGCGCATTGGCGAAAGCGTGGCCAAGCCGGCCAATGACGAGATCGCCAAGTACTACGCCGAGAAGCCGGCTCTCTTCAAGGAGCGCCGCATCTACAGCCTGCAGGAGCTGAACATCGAGGCCAAGCCCGAGCAGTTCGAGGCGCTTCGGGCCAAGCTCAGTGGGGCCAAGAACATCGGCGAATTCGTTGAGTTCCTGAAGGCCAATGACATCCGCTTCGCCGGCAACCAGGCGGTCCGTGCGGCCGAGCAACTGCCCCTGGCCAGCCTCGACAACATCGCCAAGATGAAGGACGGCGATTCGCTGCTCAGCCCCAACCCGAATGGCCTGACCGTGCTGACCCTGGTCGGTTCGCGCTCGCAACCGGTCGACGAGGAGCGCGCCCGCCCGGCCATCGAAGCCTTCCTGCTCAACCAGCGCCGCGCCGAGGCCATCCAGAAGGATCTGAAGGCCCTGCGTGACAGCTCCAAGATCGAGTACGTCGGCAAGTTCGCCCAGCCCGCGGCGTCGGCCGCTTCGGCAGCCACACCGGCACAGCCGGCCCCGGCGCCGGCCTCGGCGGCCAGCGGCCTGGATCAAAACGCGATCGCCAAGGGAATGGGCCTGAAATGATCCGCGTCCGACACCTCGCGCTCGCAGTGGCGCTGGGCCTTGCGGCGATGAGCGGTCAGGCGCAAACCAGCGCGGCCGCCAATGCCGCCGCAATGGCCGAGTACAAGCTGGGCGCTGGCGACGTCGTCCGTGTCGTCGTCTATCAAAACCCCGACCTGACGCTCGAAACCCGCGTTTCCGAAACGGGCGTCATCAGCTACCCGCTGCTCGGCAATGTCCGCATCGGCGGGCTGGGTGTCGGTGCGGCCGAACAACTCATCGCCGATGGCCTGAGGAACGGCAATTTCGTCAAGGCGCCGCAGGTCACCCTCGTGCTGCTGCAGGTCAAGGGCAACCAGGCCAGCGTGCTCGGCCAGGTCAACCGCCCGGGGCGCTACCCCATCGAGACGGCCGACATGCGCATGACCGACCTGCTGGCCAATGCGGGTGGCGTGGCGGGCACCGGCGGCGATCTTGTGGTGCTGACCGGTACGCGGAACGGCAAGCCCTACCGCCTGGAGATCGACCTGCCCAATGTGTTCGGCCCGAATGCCGACCAGGGCCGGCTCAACGACGTCTTGATCCAGAACGGCGACGTCCTGTGGGTCGAACGCGCACCGATGGTCTACATCTACGGCGAAGTGCAGCGCCCCGGGCCGATGCGGCTTGAGCGCGGCATGACGCTGATGCAGGTCCTCGCCACCGGCGGCGGGCTGACACCGCGTGGCACCGAGCGTGGCATCCGCGTGCACCGCAAGGGCGCCGACGGCAAGGTCCAAGTCGTGCAGCCGGCGATGGATGAGGGCGTGAAGGACGGCGACGTCGTCTACGTCAAAGAGAGCCTGTTCTGAGCGCCCCAAGGATCCACAGATGAATTTCGTCCAATTCCTTGCCATTCTGCGAGCGCGCTACAAGGTGTCCCTTGGTGTGTTTAGCACCATCGTGCTTGTCGCTCTGGTCGTCAGCCTGCTTTTGCCCAAGAGCTACACCGCCTCTGCGTCCGTCGTTATCGATTCCAGCAAGCCGGATCCGCTCGCGGGCGTGCTCTACCCCGGCGGCATGAATCCAAGCGTCATCGCCACGCAGATCGACGTGATCCAGAGCGACCGCGTGGCGTTCAAAGTGGTCCGCAACCTGAAGCTCACCGAGAACCCGCAAGTCCGGGAGCAGTGGTTGGCAGCCACCAAGGGCCAAGGGTCGATTGAACAGTGGATGGGAACGGTGTTTCAGCGATCGCTCGACGTGAAGCCTTCCCGCGAATCCAACGTCGTTACCGTGAGCTACAAGTCTGCCGACCCCAAGTTCGCAGCTGGCCTGGCCAACGCTTTTGTGCAGGCCTATCTTGAAACTAACGTCGAGATGCGGGTCGAGCCTGCGCGTCTGTATTCGTCCTTCTTCGATCAACGAGCGAAGGAGGCTCGAGATCAGCTCGAGAAGGCACAGAGCAGGCTTTCCGAGTTCCAAAGGGAGAAGGGCATCATCGCAACGGATGAGCGCCTTGACGTGGAGAACTCCCGTCTCAACGAGTTGTCTAGCCAGTACGTTGCACTGCAGTCCGTGGCGTCCGACTCTGTCAGTCGACAGGCTGCAGCGCGTGGAACTGGCGCCGATCGCATGCAGGAAGTGCTGAATAACCCGCTGATCTCTGGCCTCAAGGCCGATCAGGCGAGGCTTGACGCGCGGTTGCAGGAACTCACGGCGCGGCTTGGAGACAAGAACCCGCAAGTTATTGAAGCGCAAGCCAACCTGGCCGAACTTAAGGCGCGGATTGAGTCGGAGACTGCCAAGATCGGCAGTTCGCTGGGCATCGCCAACAACATCAATCAGCAGCGTGTAGGTGAGACCAAGGCGCAGTTGGACGCGCAACGTGCCAAGGTGCTGCAAATGAAGGCGGTCCGTGACGAAGGCGCGGTGCTGTTCCGGGACGTCGAGAACGCGCAGCGCACATACGACCAAATCATGGCACGACTGAACCAATCCACCATGGAGAGTCTGGCTACGCAAAGCAACGTTTCGGTGCTTTCCCAGGCGATTGCGCCGATTGATCCTGCGTCGCCGCGCATCACGTTGAACATGGCGATTGCGGTGTTCGTCGGCACTCTGCTTGCTGTCGCTGTCGCTATCGCCATGGAGATGATGGACCGCCGCGTTCGCGGAGCCGAGGACGTTGCGCAGGCAGTGGCTTTGCCGATCATCGGCGTACTGCCTTCGCCTGACGCCCGTCGTATTTTCCGAAAGGCCACCACCGCCAATCTGATGCAGCAGCGACTGCTTGGCCAGTCGGCGGGCAAGGGAGCCTGACGAGATGAATGATGCAACCTCTGGAGCTCCCTTGAATGCCGCTGCCGATTTGCGTGACCGCCCGATTGGCGACCTGATACGCGATGCACGCAACCTCAGCGCCGCCGAAGTTGAGAAAGTCCTGAGCTTCCAGCGTGAGCACGGTGTGCGCTTCGGCGAAGCCGCCGTGACGCTTGGCCTGGCCAGCCCGGACGACGTCCTCAATGCGCTCGCGCAGCAGTTCCACTATCCGTTGGCTTCTGCGGAGCGCCGCATTGCGAGTCCGGAACTGCTGACGCTGCTGCAGCCCTTTTCGGTTCAGGCCGAGGCAATTCGTGCAGTGCGCAGCCAAGTGACCATGCGCATGGCCAAGCCCGATGCGGGCCGCCAGGCGTTGGCCGTGATCAGCCCGAACAATGGTGATGGCAAGACCTTCTTCGCGGCAAATTTGGCTGTGTCTCTGGCGCAGCTCGGCGGTCGCACGCTTGTTGTCGATGCTGACCTCCGGAGCCCTCGCCAACATGAAGTCTTCAAGGTCAGCAATGCTGCGGGCCTCTCGTCGCTTTTGTCGGGGCGGTCCGAGCCGCAGGTCATTCAGCCTGTCGAAGGCGTGAGTGGCCTGTTCGTTCTGCCGTGCGGCCCCATTCCGCCGAACCCGCTCGAACTCATTGAGCGTCCGGCTTTCGGGCTCTTGGTACGCGAACTGACCGGCAAATTTGACCATGTGGTCATCGATACTGCAGCGGCCAGCCAGGGTGCTGACGCTTGTGTCGTGGCTGCCAAGTGTGGCGCCGCATTGGTGCTGACCCGTAAGCACAAGAACAAAGTGGCTGCGCTCCAGGACCTCGTGGCCAGCATGGCTGGCAGCGCCGTGCAGTTGCTCGGTGCTGTCGTCAATGAGTTCTGAGTGTGGCCGCCGCGATGATGTCCGCGCCCGTTCTGCAGACGCGTCGTCTGTCCCTGCTTCCCACAAGCGTCGACCTGCCATCCTTCTTGATGGTGCTGTCGGCGCTGCTGGTGGTTTATGTGCCGGAGTACACCGAGCTCTTCCAGGGCCTGTGGCTCAGTGACGAGCAGGGCCATGGCCCCATCATTTTTGTAGTGTCTCTGTGGCTGCTTTTTAACCATCGGCACCAACTCGCAGAACTGCAAGCCCGTCCGGCCACGGTTTCCGGGCTTTTGATACTGGGCTTTGGCGCGCTGCTCTACGCATTTGGCCGCTCCCAGCACATCTGGATTTTTTCGATTGGTTCGCAAATCTGGGTACTGGCGGGGTTGACGCTGCTGTTCAAAGGATGGCGCGGCTTGCGGCTGGTTTGGTTCCCGCTTTTCTTCATGATCTTCATGGTGCCTTTGCCCGAGGCACTTGTGGCAGCGGTCACCGCCCCCTTGAAGACGGCAGTTTCCTTCGCTGCCAGTGGCCTGCTCTATCACATGGGGTTTCCAGTCGGTCGGTCGGGCGTCATGTTGACGGTCGGGCAATACCAGCTGTTGGTGGCGGATGCCTGTGCCGGTTTGAACTCAATGTTCACGCTCGAAGCGCTGGGCATGCTCTACATGAACCTGATGCGCTACACGTCGGCGGCGCGCAACGTGACTCTCGCTCTGCTGCTCGTACCCATTGCGTTCGTCGCGAACGTCGGCCGCGTGATCATTCTTGTGCTCGTCACCTATTACTTCGGCGATGCTGCGGGGCAGGGCTTCGTGCACGGCTTTGCCGGCATGGTCTTGTTCATGCTGGCTCTGGTGTTCATGCTGGCGGCAGACCGGGTTCTCGGCCTCGTGTTCAAGTCCGAACGAGGGGCTGAACGATGAACGCCTGGTCGTCTGGCGTGCGCCTGCGCGCGCTGTTGGCGACGGTGTTGCTGCTCAGTGCCTCGGCTCTCGCCGTGGTCACAAAGCCCACCAAGCACCTCGCTGACCTTCGCCCTAAGGTCGATCTGGAGCAGGTTTTCCCGGAAAGCTTCAATGGCTGGAAGCAAGACCCCAATCTTCCGGTCACCATTGTGTCGCCTGACCAGGCCGCTCTGATCAAGTTGCTTTACGCCCAGCTCGTGACGCGTACCTACATCGGGCCCAATGGCGAGCGCATTATGCTGTCGGTGGCCTATGGTGGGGATCAAACCGATGCGACCCGCGCCCACCGGCCCGATGTTTGCTACCCGGTGCAGGGTTTCCAGATTGCCTCCAACGAGGACGCGACCTTGTCCGTTGGGAACGGGGAGCTGCCTGTGCGGCACATGTTCGCCAAACTTGGGCAGCGCCACGAGCCAGTCACCTTTTGGTTTGTCGTTGGTGAGCATGTCGCCGTGAGCGGCCCACAGCAGAAGTACGCGCAGCTGCGTTACGGCTTCCGTGGCCTCATCGCCGACGGCCTGCTGATGCGCGTGTCATCCATTGATCAGGATCCAGAAGCTGGCTACCGCTTACAGACAAGATTCATCAACGATCTCTATGCTGCCATGAAGCCAGAGCACCGCAGCTTGGCCTTTGGTTCCGCGGTCAGCGCGCGCTGAGCGCGTCACCGTTTCTTCACCTTTCCTGTTTTTTCCATGACCAAGACTGCCCTCATCACCGGCGTCACCGGCCAAGACGGCGCCTACCTCGCCGAGTTGCTCCTGAGCAAGGGCTACACCGTGCATGGCATCAAGCGCCGCAGCAGCCTGTTCAACACCGACCGTGTCGACCACCTCTACCAGGACCCCCACGTCGACAACCAGCGCTTCAAGCTGCACTACGGTGACCTGACCGACTCCACCAACCTGATCCGCATCGTCCAGGAAACCCAGCCCGACGAGATCTACAACCTCGGCGCCATGAGCCATGTGGCCGTGAGCTTCGAGCAGCCCGAGTACGCGGCCGATGCCGACGGCATCGGCACCCTGCGCCTGCTGGAAGCCATCCGCATCCTCGGCCTGCAGAAGAAGACCCGCTTCTACCAGGCCAGCACCTCCGAGCTCTACGGCCTGGTGCAGGAGATCCCCCAGAAGGAAACCACCCCCTTCTACCCGCGCAGCCCCTACGCGGTGGCCAAGCTCTACGCCTACTGGATCACGGTCAACTACCGCGAGGCCTACGGCATGTACGCCTGCAACGGCGTGCTGTTCAACCACGAGAGCCCGCTGCGCGGCGAAACCTTCGTCACCCGCAAGATCACCCGGGCCATCGCCCGCATTGCGCTCGGCCTGCAGGACTGCCTCTACCTCGGCAACCTCAGCGCGCTGCGCGACTGGGGCCACGCCCGCGACTACGTCGAGATGCAGTGGCTGATGCTGCAGCAGGACCACGCCGAAGACTTCGTCATCGCCACCGGCGTGCAGTACAGCGTGCGCCAGTTCGTCGAATTCGCGGCCGCCGAGCTCGGCATCACCGTCGAGTTCAAGGGCCAGGGCGAGCAGGAAGTCGGCATCGTGGCCAAGGTCGAGGGCGACAAGGCCAAGTGCAAGGTCGGCGATGTCATCGTCAAGGTCGACCCGCGCTACTACCGCCCCACCGAAGTCGAGACCCTGCTGGGCGACCCGACCAAGGCCAAGGAAAAGCTGGGCTGGACCCCCAAGACCACGCTGCGCGAGCTGGTGGCCGAGATGGTCGAGGCCGACTACACCTCGGCTCGCCGCGACAGCCTGGTCAAGCTCGCGGGCTTCCAGGCTTACGACTACAACGAGTGACTGTGAGCCCCTCGCCCGGCCCTGCAGCGCTGGACGCGCGCATGTCCAGTCGGTCTTGCAGACCGCGCTGCGGCTTGCGCCGCAGCCCTTCGGCAGGCACAGCGCGCCCACTGGGTGCGCTGTGTCCGGCCTCAGCCCCCCAGGGGAGGGCGATGCATGCGGCATCGGGCCGCATGCACATCGCCGGTGCGGGCCGGCTTGGGGCGGCCCGGCGCTCGGCCCGCAACGCGCCAGCCACGCAACGGGCGAAGCGTCGTAACGGATATTCAACATGAACAAGAACGCCAAGATCTTCGTCGCCGGCCACCGCGGCATGGTGGGCTCCGCACTCGTGCGGCGGCTGCAGGCCGGGGGCTACACCCAGGTGCTCACGGCCAGCCGCCAGGAGCTGGACCTGCTCGACCAGCGCGCTGTGCATGACTGGCTGCAGGCGAACAAGCCCGACTACCTCTTCATTGCCGCAGCCAAGGTCGGCGGCATCCAGGCCAACAACGTCTACCGCGCCGAGTTCCTGTATCAGAACCTGATGATCGAGGCCAACCTGATCCACGGCGCCCACGTGGCCGGCGTGCAGCGGCTGATGTTCCTCGGCTCCAGCTGCATCTACCCCAAGCTCGCCCCCCAGCCGCTGCGTGAAGACAGCCTGCTCACCGGCCCGCTGGAGCCCACCAACGAGCCCTATGCGATTGCCAAGATCGCCGGCATCAAGCTCTGCGAAAGCTACAACCGCCAGTACGGCCGGCAGTACGTCAGCGCCATGCCCACCAACCTCTACGGGCCCAACGACAACTACGACCTCGCCAACAGCCATGTGCTGCCGGCCCTGATCCGCAAGGCCCATGAGGCCAAGCAGCGCGGCGACGCGGAACTCGTCGTCTGGGGCACCGGCACGCCGCTGCGCGAGTTCCTCTACGTCGATGATCTGGCCGACGCCTGTGTGCACCTGATGGAAACCGGCGCCGAGGATGTGCTGGTCAACGTCGGCGTGGGTGAAGACGTCACCATCCGCCAGCTCGCCGAGCTGGTGTGCGAGGTGGTGGGCTTCTCCGGCCAGCTGGTGTTCGACACCTCCAAGCCCGACGGCACCCCGCGCAAGCTGATGGACGTGAGCCTGCTGGCCAGCCGTGGCTGGCGCGCACACACCGGACTGCGTGATGGCGTTGCACTCGCCTATGCAGACTTCAAAGCCAGGTTTGCCGAAGCTTGAGGAATCGCCCATGCATCGGGTCGAAATCGCTGAAGCTGCCTTGCTTGCCAGCGTGGCTTTCGTCGTGCCGATGCGCGTTGACGGGCCTGACAGGCATTGGAACCTGAAATCGACGCTCGGTTTCTTGACGAGGAACTGCCCTGATGCCGATATCCTCGTAGTTGAACAGGATGTGACGAGCCAGATACAAGACGTCTTGGCGATGTACCCGCAGGTCAGACATCTGTTGCAGCTGAATGCGGGTAGTTTCAAAAAGGCAGAGGCTGTCAATGCTGGAGCATGCGATACCGATCGTCGTTATATCTGCATTTACGACACGGATGTACTGATCGCGCCGCAAGCCATTGCCGCTGCGTTGCATGCAATGGAACGTCGGGGGTGGCGAATCGCGCTTCCGTTCAATCATATCTTTCTCGACGTGCGAGGCTCACTGCGCACTCGCCTTGGTGAGCAAGGAGTGATCGCGGGCTACGATCAGATTTGCCGCCTTGAGCTGGCTGGCAGTATTCCCGAATCGACTCCACGTTTTCTCGGTGGCGGTATCTGCATCATTCAGCGTGAGATTTTTCTGGCTGAGGGTGGGCTGAACAAAAAGATGGTGTCCTATGGGTGGGAGGATACCGAGTTAATTAAGCGCTTTGATATTCTGGGATATCCCGTGCTGCGCATTCCAGGTTTCAATCTGATCCACCTTGATCACGCGCGTGGGGTCGATTCAAAGCCCAATCAGCATTTCGCGACGAATGAACAAGAGTTCCGAAAAGTTTCCGCGATGTCACGCGAGGAACTCCAGAAATACGTTGTAACCGATCTCTCCTTGACTTGCCTTGGTGATTCGGCCGCACTTGCCCGGGTGCGCACCGAAGCGCGCTGCTGGATTCCGGTCGGCCTGATGCGGCTGGTCTCCTTTGTCACGCTCGTCAGGATTCACGTCCGGGCGCATGGGTGGCAAAGGGTCATTGGGCGGGCCTTGCCCAGCGTCTTGCAACCACGCAACCCATGAACTCGCAGTCGCTCGCCGATCCAGGACAACTCAACGCTGACCGGCTTCGCTTTCTCGACATCGCCCGAGGCTTGGCGGTGTTGGGGGTGATCGCTGTACACACGGTGCAGCAGTTTCCAACGAATGTGCGGCCGCTGGACTGGTGGTTGGGGTTGGGCCAGTTTGGCGTCCAGCTGTTCTTCGTCATCAGTGCATACACCATGTGCATGACGCTTGCGGCGAGGCGCCACACCGAACGCCGACCGTTCATCGCTTTCATTGTCCGTCGATTTTGTCGATTGGCAATCCCGATGTGGGCGGCCATGTTTTTGTACTCGTTGTTTCTGATCTTTGATATTCCATACTTTGCAAGCAAGAGCCTCGATGGGTGGGTGATTTTGCTCAATGCGGCAATGCTTAGCGCGCTCTCGCCGACCGCTTTTGGTGTCTGTGTCCCCGGCAGTGGATCCATTGCGACAGAAGCACTTTTTTACCTTGTGTTCCCGATGCTATTCGGCATGCGGAGATCGCCTGTCGCGCTCTCGGTAACTTGCATTGCGTCTGTGCTAGCCGATTATTTTTTGTTTCGCCCCGCGGTTTTATTTATTGTTGATCTTTCAGGTGGGGCTGATTCGCATGTGCTTAATCAGTATTTTCTTTATGGATTGAACAAGCAGTTGCCAGTATTTCTTGCCGGGATGCTGCTTTTTGCATTTTATGATCGCGAGTGCGAATTCAAGCTGACCGAGTGGATGTGGATTGCTGCGGCGACAGTGTTTTTTGGCTTGTTTTCTGGTTTTATCGCGATTGTTGCCGTTGTGTCATGGCTAGTGGCCTATGCGCTGCGTCGCTCTGGCTTCGGTTCTGAAGTAATTGGCTGGCTCGGGCGGCATTCGTATTCGATCTATTTATTCCACTTTGCTGCGCTTAACCTATTTTTGATGGCTATTCCTCAAGCCCAGCGAAGCGGCCTGTTTCCCTTTTGTTTCGTCGCTTGCGTTGCGCTCACGGCCGCTGCTGCTCGATTCACAAAAGTTTGGTTGGAGGATGCTGGCACCCAGCTTGGCCGTGCGCTGGTTGTTCGATGGAAGCTCGCATGAACAGCCAGAGCCTTGCCCAACGGACAGTTAGCGCGCTGGCCTGGACATACGCTGGCGCGGTTGCGCGCGTGCTCCTGCAGTTGTTCGTCCAATTGGTGCTGGCCCGGTTGCTCGGCCCTGAGGATTACGGTAAGGCCAATGCGGCCTTCTTCGTCCTCGCGTTGGGTTGGATGCTCGCCGAGGGGGGGAGCGGCGCAGCGCTTGTCCAGAAGGAGAAGCTGGAAGACGAGGACATCGGTTTCGCACTCGGCCTCGTCCTGACGGTTTCGCTGGCCATGGGGGGCGCCGTCGTGCTGGTTTCGGGGCCGATTGCCCAGTGGCTCGGCGCCGCCGACTTGCGGCCGCTGATCATTGCCAGCGGTCTGCTCATCCCGTTGCAGGCGCTCTCCAATATTCCGGCAAGCCTGCTGCGCCGCCAGCTTGAAGGCAAGAAGCTGCAGGTGCTGCAACTGGGTGGTTATGCCGTTGCCTATGGTGTGGTCGGCGTGATGCTCGCGGTAGCGGGCAGCGGCCCGTGGACGCTGGTGGGTGCATTCGCAACGCACAGCTTGATTTCCCTGCTCGGGGGATATGCGATGACCCGGCACACCCTGCGTCCCCGATGGCGGGGCGACCGTGGGCTTTTGAAGTTCGGCTTGAGCGTCACGCTGGCGAATTGCGGCAATTGGGCGACCGAAAACCTGGACCGGTTGCTGGTCACGCGGCTCTGGGGCACCACGGCGCTTGGGGCGTACACCGCTGCGTTCACCTTGTCGCGGGCTCCTGCTTCCTTTCTGCTCGGCTCGGTGCAATCAGTCGCTTTTGCTGCAGCGTCGCGGGTTCAAAACGAAACCGAAGTCCTGCGCGACCGCTTGCTGGCCACCTTGTCGGCCATCGCACTGGTCTGCTGGCCGCTCTTTGCCGTGATGGCCGTTCACGCCAGTGACATCGTGTTTTTGCTCTACGGCCACCGTTGGGGTGATGCCGGCCCGTTGTTTGCGGCCTTCAGTGCCTCCCTGCCGTTCTACGCCATGCTGTCCGTGACCGGTCCCTTGCTTTGGTCGATCAAGGCCGTCAGGCACGACGTGACGGCTCAAGTGCTCGGCATGGCCGCGCTGGCTGCCTGTTTTTTCGCTTGGTCCGACCGCCCGCTCGCCGAAGCCGTCTGGGTGGTGCCCTTTGTGTACGCCCTGCGGGCGCTCTGGATGCTGGCCGCTTTGTCGCGTGCGCTGAAGTTCAATGTCTTCACCGCGCTTGCCTCAATGCGCGGAGGCGCAATGCTCGCAACACTCGCCGTGGCCATCTGCCTGCTGGGTCGCCCATGGATGCCTGGGCTGGTCCACCTGGCGGTCAGTGGGCTGCTGGTGGTCGGCGTTTCGGTGTGCCTGCTGAGGATCTTCCCAAGGCAGTTGTTTGGCCCCGAACTGACTGAGTTGCTGGTCGGTCGCGCCGCGGAGTCCCGGCCGCTGGCAATGCTGTGCCGCATGCTTGGTCTGCACACATCATGATCGGCCGCTTTGCGCTACCGCTAGTGGCGGGCAGAGGTGCCGGCCTGGGCAATGAGCTGGTGCCGTGGGCGCGTGCGTTTTTGGCTGCGCAGGTCGGTGGTGCGCGCTGTCTCCCGCCCTCGTTCGGCCTGAACGCCCGGCGCTACTGGCGCCACTTCGGCACCTCGCGCCTCGACTGGATTGGGCACCGTGCTTTGTGCGCAAGCCTGCCGCGCGTTCACTTCGGAGAAGAGGACTACCTGGCGCATGGTGGGGGTGACGCCGTCCAGGCACTGGGCCGTTTCGTGGCAGCCCATCGGCTGGCGGAGCGACCGTTCTGGGTGCTCACTACCGATGGCATGTGGGGAGGGCTGCGGCACATCGAGGCGGCGCGCGATTTTGCATTCACGACCCTGCATGCGAGTCGGTTTGCTGCTGGGAACCTGGTTCGAATCTGGCAAAGAATCGATCCGGCCCTGCCCGTGGTTGGCTTGCATGTCCGAATGGGGGACTTTGGTGAGCCGGTGTCTCCCGGCGCTTACCAGGGGCGCTTCAACATCAGCCTGCCGCCCGAGTGGTACCAGCAGCTGGCGCTCAGCATTCATGAGCAGATGGCGGGGCGCGTTCAGTTCTTGATCGTGTCCGATGCGCCGGTGGATCGCCTGCAGTTTTTGGCCCGTGGCATCCGCAGCGTGTTCACTGGCGACATTCCCGACTCGGACTGCTCCGACCTGCTCGCGCTGGCACGTTGTGACCTGCTCGTCTGCGCGGTGTCCTCTTACAGCGTCTGGGCGGCCTTTTTGTCGGACGCGCCTTACCTCTGGTACGGCCCCAACCTCACACCGCATGAAGGTGGGTGGGGGTCCATCTGGGGCCATGAGGCCGGCCAGCGACGGCCTGGCTCACCCACGCGCGATGCCCTCGCGCACGCGCACGCGGCGGGCCCTGGCTTGCCCACGCGGGCCTGGGCGGTGGCCGCCTCGGGTGTGGTGCCGTTCGCTGCGCTGGAAATGGCCCGTGAACGCCACGCGCGACGCAGCACCGACCTGGTCCGCTATGGGGTGGCGAGGATGCCAATGCACGAGGAGTTGCCCGTATGACCGATCAAGCACACGCCAGCCGCCCGCCGAAGGTGGCCATGATCGTGCCCTATTTCGGGCGTCGACCACCCTACTTCGATGTATTCCTGAAATCCCTAGAGCGCATCCGCCACTTTCATTGGCATCTGCTGACCGACTGCGTCGACCTGCCCTGGCCGAGTGAGCAGGTCACGGTGCACCGTTCGACGCTGGCCGAGTGCAGACGCGCCATTGAGCAGGCTGCCGGACAGGCCATCACACTCGACAAACCCTACAAACTTTGCGACTACCGGCCGGTCTATGGCCTCGCCTTCCCGGAACTGCTGGAAGGGTGCACGCATTGGGGCTATGGCGACCTTGACCTGCTGATGGGCGACGTGGATCGCTACTTCGAGCGCTTCCTCGAACTGGGCCAAGAGAAATTCCTGATCCGGGGGCACTGCTCGGTTTTCCCCAACACACCACGGATGTTGGAGCTGTTTCGGCACCCGACACCGGAGGTGGACTTCGGCCACGTGGCGGCCACCAACGAGGCCTGCTTCTTCGACGAGTGGGGTGGCATGGCCAAGATCTATCGCGCCGCAGGCATTTCCGTGTTCAACGAGTCCATCATGGCTGACATATACAAGGACCGTGCTCATCTGAGCCTGACTGAGAAGCAAATGGACTATGCACGCCAGGCTTTTTTCTGGCATGAGGGACGCATACGCCGATTTTTCGTCGATGGGCACGGCCAACTGCAGGATGACGAGTTCTGCTACATCCACTTGCAAAAGCGCTCAATGTTGGAGCCTCGCTGGCCAGCGGAAACCCTCCAAGCTGCGGCTTGCATCGAGATCCGGCCCGACCGATTCGAGCTTGTGCCCGCACTGACACCTGAGGCCATTCAAAGCGCGCTGCGCGCAAATGCAGCCTCTGCACTGAACGATCTGTCGCTGATTGCGCGCAAGGCTCGCACGAAGGTCCGCAAGTGGCTGTATGCGTGAAGGCGTGGTGGATGGAATGACCGACCCTCGGAGCCTGCATGTTTGCGTGGCCGGCCATATCGCCGGTGAAGACGTGCGGCGCTTTCTTCACGACGCGACTGTGCAGGTGCCAGGGGGCTACTTCGGCGCTCCCTTGATGGGCGTGCTGATTGGTGCCCTGCTTGAAAAAGGATGCAAGGTCACGGGGGTGACCACCGACGCCGAACTGCCTCCGGACAACCCGGATGTCGTGCTCGAAGGGCCCAACTTTCGATTCATTGTGGTGCCGTGCCGCCGGCGCGCCTGGCGCCCGAATGGCCGCCACCTGGGGCGTGCAGTCGATGTATTCGCCTTGGAGCGTCGCCGCCTGCGCCAGGCCATTGCCGGAGCAGATGCCGACATCATCCATGCGCACTGGAGCTACGAATTCGCGCTGGCTGCCATCGGGCACCGGGCGCCGCATCTGATCACCTGCCACGACTCTCCGCGAGCCGTCTTGCGCCATATGCGCAACGTCTACCGAAGCATTCGCTATTTGATGGCTAGGCGTGTGTTCAAGATCGGCAAGAGGTTCACCGCAGTGTCTAGCTATCTCGCGGACGAGGTTGCGCCCCATTTGGCTCGACCTGCCGTCGTGGTTCCCAACCCGGTCGCACCGCAAGCGTTGGCTTTGGGACGACAAAGAAGTCTGGGCACCACGCGCCGAATCGCAATGGTGTGCAACGGTTGGGGGCCATTGAAGAACCCGCAGCCTGCAATGGCGGCCTATGCAGTGTGGCGAGCCGACAATCCTCAAGCAGAGATGCATCTATTTGGCGTTGGCTTCGAGCGACGCGGGCCGGCAGCGGCATGGGCCAGTGAGCAAGGCATTTCAGACGGGATGGTCTTCCATGGTGTCCGAGGCCATGCCGACCTTCTGACTGAGTTGAGCGGCATGGACGCGCTTGTGCATCCAGCGCTTGAAGAGTCCTTTGGCGTGGTGCTTGCTGAGGCCATGGCTCTGGGGTTGCCGGTCGTCGCGGGTCGTCGCAGCGGCGCGGTGCCCTGGGTGTTGGGTGCCGAAACCGAATCAGCGGAAGCCGTGGCAGGCGCTCTGGTCGATGTTCAAAGCGAACGAGACCTAAGGCGTGGCTTCGCCGAGGTGTTTGGACCACGCTACGAAGAGTTTTCGGCGCGTGGCTTGGAGCGAGCCAGGCGCTTCTTCTCCGCCGATGCTGTTGCAAGTGCGTATCTGGGTCTGTATGCCGAGTGCTTGGCCGGCGCAGGTGGCGCACGGGCTTTGAAAACGAACCTGGGGTAAATCAGATGCAAGCCTTGTTCTGGTTGTTGCAAGCGGTCCCATACGTACTGGCATTCTTGCTGGCGGTGCTGATCATCGTGATCCTGCAAGTGGGCAGCCGACGGTTCGGATTCGGCCTGGGCCTCATTGCGGTGACAGCCTGGCTGGACACTGCGACCCAGTCGGCGCCGATATTCCAGGCAGGTGTTGTGCTGTACGTGGCCGATGTTCCCTTCATCTTGATCGGGCTCATTGCGGCGTGGCGCTGGGTTGCCGCGCGCGATTTCCCATGGCGACAGCCAGGCTGGGCGCTATACGTTGGTGTGTTTTTATTCAACTTGGCCTGGGGGCTCGCGACGCAGGGCACCTCGGCTGGGGTGCAGGCGCGCGGTGACTATTACGCCATCGCGTCAGCCAGCTATTTGATGAGCTTCCCGGTTGGGGCCCGCGAGGTGCGACTTGTGGTTCGCGCCTTCCTGCTTCTCGGCGCCGGCCTGTTGGCGCTGGTGACCTACCGGTGGGTCGTGTACTACACACCGATCACCGAGCTGTTGCCGCCGGGTGGTGTCTACAACATCGATGGGGCCATCCGCGTAGTGAGCTCGGCGAGCGCATTGCTGCTGGCGCAATGCCTGCTGATGGGGGTGTATTTCGGTGGCCTGTCGGGGGCGGCGGTGGGACTGCGGCTGCTGGCGCCAATTTTCCTGGCTTACGTGGTGGCCCTTCAGCACCGTTCGGTGTGGCTGGCGAGCCTCGTCGGCGTCGTGGTCAGCATGCTGCTTGCCCGCGCCGGGAACCTGCGGCTATGGCAGCAGGTCGCGGCGGTCATCACGCTGGGCGCGCTCGTGGTGGGCGGTGTCACGTTCAGCGGCAGCCTGGGCGAGGGCGTTGCGAACTCAGCCGGGCAGGCCGTGTCCGGGCAGGGTACCGTGGCCGCACGCTTTGACAACTGGCGGGTCACGCTGACCGACTGGAAGAACGACGGGCTCAAGGCCGTGGTTCTCGGCAAGGGCTATGGGGGCGATGTGAGCCGCATCGTCAACTCAGGCGGGCGCCAGACCCGCATCACATTCGGCGCGCACAACAACTACGTGAGTCAGTTGGTGGCCGTGGGCCTGGTGGGCTTTGCTGCACAGCTGTGGGCCCTGGCCAGCACCGTCGGGGGCCTCGTGACTGTCATGCGGAGGCGCGATGATGATGCGTCTGCCGCGACGCTGTTATTGGTGCTGCTGGCCGTGCAGGCGGCTTACTACATCGCGTACGCCGTGGAATTCACGCAGAGCGTTTTGTTGGGCGTTGCGATGAGCCTGGCGGCCCTCGGCCGGTCCGCCCAGGCCAGCAGCCAGGTCGAGCAGAGGCCGGCATCACTGAGGGTGTGATGGGGAGCTACAGATGGTCGTGACGCGTTCGATGCCGCGCTTGTGTGCGCTGCTGACCTGTTTCAATCGGGTGGACAAGACCCTGGCCTGCCTGACGGCATTGCAGGTGTCGGCGTCCGATGCCGGTGTGGAGTTGTCGGCTGTGCTGGTGGACGACGGTAGTGGCGATGGCACAGCCGAGCGCGTGCGTGCTGGGTTTCCTTGGGTGCGCGTTGAGCAACACCGGGGGAAGCCCTTGTTTTGGTGCCGTGGCATGCACCGCGCGATGCAACTTGGGCTGGAGGGGCGGCCCGACTTCATGCTGCTGCTCAACGACGACACGCTGATCTACCCTCAGGCGCTGTCTGTCATGTTGGGCTGTTTGCCACCGGCGGGCGCCTCGAGCCTGGCCATCATCGTGGGCAGCACGCGTGACGATGCCAGCGGCCGCCACAGCTACGGCGGCGAGCGCGCTCGGGGGGCGCATCGACCGCTTTCCTTCACGATGGTGACACCGTCCGACCAGTGCCAGGACGTGGATACCTTCAACGGCAATGTCGTGCTGCTGCCAGCTGCCGTGGTGCAGAAGGTCGGGTTGCTCGACCCGAGCTTTGAGCATGCTATGGGCGACATCGACTACGGGTTGCGGGCCCGGGCTCTCGGCGTGCGGCTGTTGCTGGCTCCAGGCTTTCAGGGCGCTTGCAGCAACAACCCAGTTAACGGGACTTTCAAGGATGCTTCTTTACCATTCAGAAAAAGATGGGCACACATCCTGGGACGTAAAGGCTTGCCGTGGCGTTCCTGGTGGGTGTTGACCCGACGCCACGGGGGGTGGCGATGGCCAGCGTTGTTTGTTTGGCCGTACGTCAAAGTATTGCTGGATGGGGCGCGTGGCTTGCGCCGTACCCGCTGAAATCAGAAGGGCGCGAGGCGCATGTGCGGAATTAATGGTGTGGTGAACCTGAACGCTCGTCCTGGTGGTGAGCCGTTGCAGGTGCTGGTTGGGCGCATGAATGATGCGCTTGCTCACCGCGGGCCCGACGGTGACGGCGTGTTTGTCGACGAGGACCGGGTGGGCTTGGGGCATCGTCGGCTGTCGATCCTGGATTTGTCGGAAGCGGGCAGCCAGCCCATGTTCAACGAGGACCGTTCGCTGGTCCTCGTGTTCAATGGTGAGATCTACAACTACCTTGAACTCATTCCCGAACTCAAGGCAGCGGGACATGTATTTCGATCGCAAAGCGATACCGAAGTCATCTTGCATGCCTACGAGCAGTGGGGCCCGGACTGCGTGCGGCGATTCAACGGCATGTGGGCCTTTGCGCTGTGGGACCGTCGTACCAAGCAGCTTTTTGTCTCGCGCGATCGCTTCGGCGTGAAGCCTTTTTACTATCAGCAAACCGCGCAGGCGTTCACGTTCTCCAGCGAGCCTGCGGGGCTGAAGGCGGCCGGTTGCATGAAGGGCCGCGCAAACCTCGCCAGCCTGCATGCCTACCTGGCCTACGGCTACCGCATTTCCGACGGCGACACCTTCTTCGATCAGGTGCATGAGCTGTTGCCCGGGCATAGCGGCTTGCTGAACGTCGCGGGTGAGCTTCGCGTCTGGGCACATTGGGAACTCCCTCAGACGGGCACCATGCCAGCGCCGCCGGCGGGCGAAAGGGCGGAGGCTTATCGATCGCTGCTGAGCGACGCGGTCCGCATCCGCTTTCGCAGCGACGTGCCGGTTGCTTTGCTGCAGAGTGGCGGCCTGGATTCGTCGGCAATTTGTGCCACCGTCAACGACGAGATCGAAGCGGGTCGCCTGGGCCAAACCGGGGTGACGGCTTTTACCGCCGTTTACCCCGGCCAGCCACAGGATGAGAGTGCCGCGGTCAAGGACTTGATGGCGACCTGTGGGCATGTGCGCTCTGTGCTGCTCACTCCGGGCGGCCAGACCCTGAGTAGCGGCCTGGATGAATTTGTGCGGCGCATGCAAGAGCCGGTGGCCAGCGCGACCTCCTTTGTGCACCGCCAGTTGATGGCGGCAATACGCGAACAGGGCATCAAGGTCGTGATCAACGGGCAAGGTGCCGACGAGGCGCTGGCAGGGTATGGCCGCTACATCGTTGGCTACCGGCTGCTTGATCTGCTGCAGACCCGTCCTGCAGCGGTGCTGAAAGAGGCTCGTGCCATGCATCGCGTGATGGGCTTCGGCTTCGCCCAACTTGCGCTGCAGACCGCCAAGGCCGTGATGGGGCGGCGCGCGACGTCCAGTTACCGGGCTCGTTTTGTCGAACGTGCGTCAACGGTGCTGGACCCTCAGTTCCACGCCGGCCAGGTGGACCGTCTGCCGGAAGTGCTCATGCAGAGTGGCGGCGGCAATCTGCGCCACCATCTGCGCTCGCAGTTGTTGAGCTACGGTTTCAACCAGATCCTGCACTATGAGGATCAATCGTCAATGAGCGAGTCGGTCGAAATTCGCTCGCCCTTCATCGACTACCGGCTGATGGAGTTCGCGTTCTCGTTGCCAGATGACGCATTGTTCAGCGACGGCATCACCAAACGCGTTTTGCGTGAGGCGTTCTCGACCCGACTGCCGCCGAGCATCGTGCATAACCATCGCAAGATTGGCTTCGCAACACCATTCGACGCCTGGATGCGTGAGCCGGCCAACCGGTCCCTGGTCGAAACTCTGGTGCGCTCTCCCGAGTTTCGCTCTCGCCGCATTTGGAATGCCGACCGCCTGGCGCGTGCTCTGCTTGACCCTGATGCGGCGTCACGCGGATTTCCCGTCTGGCGCTTTCTCAACGCCGAGCTTTGGATGCGCCATCATGGCATCGTGAACGGCTGATGTGCTCCTTGGCTCCTGCGTGGCTCTGTATCAAGGCCTTGTTAGCAGCGGTGCTGGCAAGGCGTTGAAAGGATCGTTCCAGTTGCCCCAGCCCGTTGTCACAGAGTTGCCGCTTGCACCGGGGAAGGGCAAGGATGTGACCGCCTTGTCGCGCAAGACAACGCCCGCGATGTTGGCGCCGGGTAGCAACTTGGTGGCAGGCAGCAGGCCGAGTTCGTGGAAGTTCTCCAGCGGCTTGGTCGATTTCATGTAGTAGCTGCGGAAACCGGTCATCGCATTGGCATCGCTGAAGTCCTGCTTGTCGCGCCAGGGCTGATGGAAGAACCACTTGAGGTTGCCGTTGATCAGGCCCAACTGGGTTTGGATCGCCAGTTCCAGGGTTTTGGGTGGTGCTGAAGCGGGTGCCTCCGTGCCAAACAGGCCCTCACGCGTGCTGAAGGCCTGAATGGACGTGTCACCCTGGCGCGAGAGAAGGCTTGCCAACAGTGCGGCGCTTGCCGTGTTGGCGCCTCCGTAGATGACCCCCTGCTGTGGAATGCAGTAGTCGCCGTTGCGGGCGTATTCGCCCTGGCTGCCATCCGGCCAAACGCCATAGGTGAGCCATTCGAAGGTGTAGCGTTTGGCGCTGCTGATCAGCACCGGGTCTGCCAGAACAAGGCCTGCAGCGCCGTAGGCCAGCGCGATGGCAGCACGTCGGTTGTTGTAGAACTGCGAGAGCTCGGTGATGCGCGGGCCGAGCGCGCCGTCGGTTTTCGCGTACGCATAGACGGGCGCTGGTTTTGGCTCATCGCTGCCGTCGACTTTGCAGTCCCCGTTGGTGTCGAAGCGCTTGGACATCCATGCGATCCCATTCCTGGCATCGGCTACCCACAATTTTTTGCTGTAGTCGCCCTTGAGTCGGTTGGGGAAGACGTTGGCGAGCGCACTGTCCATTTGCGTCGCGAACAGGTAGGCGTTGCGGCGAATGAAGTTGTCGATCACGAGCCGTTCTGTGGGTGTCAAAGCGCTTCGAATGAAGTCGTAAGTGACAACGTAGCGCAATAGCCAACTGCCTTGGAAGAAGTAGCCATCGGGGTTCCAGTTGTTCTTGTCGGTCAGGCACAGCGTGGACGGGAAGTTCACTGCAGGGTTTCCAACCTGTACGAGAAGGTAGTCACGCACAGCGGTGAAGGCCTTGCCGTCAGCGGTCATCAGGAACAGGAAGGCAGCATCGCGCGCGCCCGTACCGAGCCGACTGTATTCGTCGGGAGCGGATGTGAGCTGAGGCCCCTTGTCGCCATTTCTGATGAACTCAGCTGCGTTCTGGTTGATGCGGTCCCAGTCGCCCGGGGAGCCCTTGGTGAAGTCGCCCGCCTTGAGGAAGGGGCCGCTGGTCAGCCGCGCCTTCCAAGTGGTCAGTTCGGCATTTGAGAAAAACACGCCGCCAGCCGCGGGGCGGGCGGCTGCCGTCGCCATGGTGAGGTTGGACGGGGGGACAAAGGCGACCTTGCATGAGCTGGTGTTGCTGCTCACTGTCGTCGTCGCCGTCGGGTTGGTGTTGGCGGTCGACAAGTTCAAGAATGCGGCTGCGCTGCCCAGGATGCCGTTGCTTGGCTGTTGGGCCGGTGACGACGCAAGGGCCGGTGCGGCAGCTGCGGCTGGGTTGTCGGGTGTCACTGGGGCGTCACGGCTCGCTTCAACCGCGGCGAGGCTTTCGACCGGCGCGGCGCCCGTCAGGGAAGCCGTGATCACTCCCGGTGGGCTCTGCCAAGAGCCGGCGCCGACGACCGTCGGCGTCCCTGAGGTGCGGGCAGCAACTTTGTTGTTGGCCGCGCCAGTAACGACGGACGCACCGCCCGAATCTGCTGCGGCCGCCGCCTCGCTGAGTCGACGTTCACTGGCCGTCGCCGAGGCAGACTTCGCCGCCGCGCTGGCGGCTTGGCTGGCGGCTTCCGGCGGCGTTGCTGTCCCAGCAATGACCGCTCGCGCAACCTCTGAGACCGGCGTGACCTGCCCTGAGGTCATGCCGGCCTTGTCGGTGCTTGCGCCGCCTCCGCATGCAGCCATGGCGAGGCTGAAAATCAGGCCCGCCGAAGCGCCGGGCGAGAGGGAGTGGCGCAGTTTCATAAAGTCCTTGCAAGATAGGGGTGCCGTTGCCCGGATTGTTGCGAGCCAGTGCTGCCCTGTCGATGACGAGCGCGTCTAGCCTGTGAACCCTGGCACGCCGACTTTGCCTGGCGCTGTTGAGCGTCTGTGTGGAAGTCGCCGCTCTAAACTGCCGCCGCCCGATTGCACCCGCCAATGCTCTCCAATTCCCCTGCGCTGACACCTGTTCTGGTGGTGCAGCGCCGTATGACCCACTACCGAGTTCCCTTTTTTGAGGCCTTGCGCGCGGATATGCGGGCGGCCGGATTGCAACTGCAGTTGGCCTACGGCTCGCCAACGGACGATGAGTCGACCAAGCGCGACAGCGGCGACCTGGATTGGGCGACACGGCTTCACACACGGTATGCCCTCCAGGGTAAGTTGTGTTGGCAGCCGTTTGGCCACTTGGCTGCACACTGTGCGTTGACGGTCATCACGGCGGAAAACAAGTTGATCTGCAACTTGCTTGAGCAGTTCGGCGCAGCACATAGACGCGTCGTGCTCTGGGGGCACGGCGCTAATCTTCAAGGCGACCCCGACAGCCTTCGTGAACGCTTCAAGTCGCGTATTGCTTTGCGTGCCGACTGGTGGTTGGCATACACCGACATGAGTCGCGACTTGGTGCAGGCGCTTGGCTTCCCAATGGACCGCATCACAGTGCTCAACAACGCCGTGGACACCACAGAGCTTGTCGCTCAGTTTGCGGCGGTGACGCCAGAGTCGCAGGAAAGCCTACGCGCCGAACTGTCGCTGGAGCAGGGTCCGGTGGCGGTCTATGTGGGGTCAATGTATGCAGAAAAGCGCATCGAGTTTCTGCTCGATGCGGCACGCGAACTCCGTGAGCGCCTGCCTGGCTTCAGCCTGCTGGTGATCGGCGGTGGGCCGCAACAGGGACTCATCGAGGCCGCCGCTGTGAAAGCCCCGTGGATCAAAGTCTTGGGTATCCGAAAGGGGGCCAACAAGGCGTTGGCAGCGTCGTTGGCCGACGTCATGCTGAACCCGGGCTTGGTGGGACTCAACATTCTGGACAGTTTTGCCGGTGGACTTCCGATGCTCACTACCGATTGCAAGCTTCACTCGCCAGAGATTTCCTACTTGGATTCGGGGCGTAATGGGCTCATGACGGCCAACACGCTGAACGACTATGTTCAGGCTGCAGTCGCGCTGCTCAGCGACCGTGCGCGGCTGCAGGCCATGCGTGCAGCGTGCATGGACGATGCGCGACGCTTCACCATTGCCGCGATGTCAAGGCGCTTTACCGAGGGCGTTCTTGGGGCCCTCTCCGCGCCGATTCGCCGTGGGCAGCGCGCATGAGAGTGCTGATCGCCCACAACGCCTATCAGCAGCGCGGAGGCGAGGACAGCGTGGTGGCCGATGAGGTCGAGCTGCTTCGCGCCGGCGGGCACGAGGTGATGCAGATGTCGGCCCACAACGACGACATCGCTCAGATGGGGCGTCTCGAACTGGCGGCTGGGACGCTTTGGTCGGGTGCCTCGGCTCGGCAAATGCGAGCTCTTTGCTCCGCGTTTCGGCCAGATGTCGTGCATGTGCACAACAGCTTTCCGCTGCTGTCGCCCGCTGTCCACTGGGCGGCGCAGGAGGCTGGAGTGCCGGTGGTTCAGACACTGCACAACTTTCGCTTGCTGTGCCCTCAGGCAATGCTGTTGCGCGAGGGCCGGGTCTGTGAAGACTGTGTCGGTCGGCTTCCTTGGCGCGGGGCGATGCGCGGCTGCTACCGAGGCTCGGTGACGCAGAGCACTTTGCTGGCCGGCATGCTTGCATTGCATCGAGGGCTGGGCACCTGGCACCGCAGAGTGAATCGCTTCATCGCGTTGAACAGCTTCTGCCGCGACAAGTTTGTCCAGGGGGGGCTCCCGGCGGCGCGTGTCGTGGTCAAGCCGAATTTCGTCGATCTGCCACTGCCGCCACCACATCGCCGCGAAGGTCTGCTGTTTGTTGGACGTCTGTCGCCAGAGAAGGGTTTGGGCGTGCTGGCTGCAGCGTCGCGCGAGCTCGCCGCACCCGTGACCGTGGTGGGCAGTGGCCCGATGGAGCAGAGTTTGCGGGGCGAGCCAGGGCTGCGCTTGCTTGGCGCCATGCCCATGGATCAGGTGATGAAGCAGATGCAGTCCGCTGCGGCCCTGGTGCTGCCGAGCGTTTGGTACGAGAACTTTCCGCGCACGCTCGTCGAGGCTTGGGCTTGCGGTCTGCCAGTGATCGCCAGTCGCTTGGGGGCAATGGCTGACCTCATCGAGGAGGGCGTAACCGGTGTCTTGTTTGAACCCGGTGATGCCCGGTCATTGGAGAACAAACTCGTCTGGGCTAGCCGACATCCCGATTTGCTGGCGCAAATGGGTCGGCAGGCCAGGCTTCATTACGAGCAGCACTACACGGCGGAGCGCAACCGGGCACAGCTGCTCTCAATCTACGGTGATGCGATCGCGGAGGGGCCTCGGGATGAATGAGCGCCGCCGCGTTGCCGTGCTCGGTCAGCCGCTGGACGCTCTGACTTGGGAGGAAGCGTTGAACCGTATCGCTGCGTGGGCCGCGCAGCGTGAGAGTCGCTATGTTTGCATCACCAATGCGCATTCGGTGGTGACTGGCAGTCAGGACCCGGCCTTCGGGCAACTGCTGCGAGACGCCGACATGGTTACCCCTGATGGGGCGCCCGTGGCTTGGATGATGCGTAGGCTTGGCGTGCTCGACCAGCAGCGGATCAATGGGCCAGATTTGATGTGGCGTTATTGTGAGGAGGCATCAGCGCGCGCTGAGGCCATCTTTCTGTATGGCGGCACCGAGGCCACGCTGGCGGCCCTGAAGCAGCGGCTGGCCCAGGCGTGGCCAGGGCTGCGGGTTGCCGGCTCGATCTCACCGCCATTCCGCGCACAGACATCAGAAGAGCTGGCGGCTGACATCTCGGTCATCAATTCATCAGGCGCCAAAACGCTCTGGGTTTCTCTCGGGTGCCCGAAGCAGGAGCACTGGATGGCAGCACAGCGTGGACGAATCAATGCCGTGATGGTCGGCGTCGGGGCGGCGTTTGACTACCACGCTGGCACGATTCGCCGCGCTCCGGTATGGATGCAGCGCTGTGGCCTGGAGTGGCTCCACCGCTTGGCCAGCGAGCCGCGGCGGCTGTGGAGGCGCTACCTCGTCACGAACAGCCTATTTATCTGGGGGGCCGCCAAGCAGTTGCTGTGGGGCTGATCCAGCGAGAATCCCTAGCTCAGTCAAAGGAGTGGGAATAGTGAAAGTACTCGTCACCGGCGCCGCCGGCTTCATCGGCATGCATGTCAGCCAGATCCTGCTGGCGCGCGGCGACGAAGTGGTGGGCCTGGACAACCTCAACGACTACTACAGCCCCCAGCTCAAGCAGGACCGCCTGGCGCGCCTGAACGGCAAGCCGGGCTTCAGCTTCGTGAAGATGGACGTGGCCGACCGCGAGGGCATGGCCAAGCTGTTTGCCGAACAGCGCTTCGACCGGGTGGTGCACCTGGCGGCGCAGGCCGGGGTGCGCTACTCGATCGAGAACCCCCACGCCTACATCGACAGCAACATCGTCGGCTTCACCAATATCCTGGAAGGCTGCCGCCACAGCGGCGTGCAGCACCTGGCCTATGCGTCCAGCTCCAGCGTGTACGGCGGCAACACGCTGATGCCCTTCAGCGAACATCACAGCGTCGACCACCCGATCAGCCTGTACGCCGCCACCAAGAAGGCCAACGAGCTGATGGCGCATACCTACTCCCACCTGTTCGGCCTGCCGACGACGGGGCTGCGCTTCTTCACGGTGTACGGGCCCTGGGGCCGGCCGGACATGGCGCTGTTCCTGTTCACCAAGGCCATCATCGAGGGGCGGCCGATCAACGTGTTCAACCACGGCAAGATGATCCGCGACTTCACCTACATCGACGACATCGCCGAAGGCGTCGTGCGGGTGCTGGACCGCACCGCGACGGCCGACCCGGCCTACGACCCGAACACGGCCGACCCGGCCCGCTCCAGCGCGCCCTACCGCGTGTTCAACATCGGCAACCATGCGCCCATCCAGCTGATGAGCTTCATCGAGGCCATCGAGCAGGCGGTCGGGCGCGAGGCGGTCAAGAACTTCATGCCGATGCAGGACGGTGATGTGCCGGCCACGCATGCGGACGTCGAGGAGCTTGCGCAGTGGACGGGCTTCCGGCCGGCCATGCCGGTGCCCGAGGGCATCCAGCGCTTCGTGGCCTGGTACCGCGAGTACTACAAGGTCTGAGACAAGGTCTGAGATCCATCACGCTGTCATGCGGCCGCATTACAAAGCCGTGACCCGAACCTGAATTGAACGAGGACGAGGAATGAAAGTGACCGCCATCGGCACGGGCTATGTTGGCCTGGTGACCGGCGCCTGCCTGGCCGAGATGGGCAACCATGTGGTCTGCCTGGACGTGAACCCCGAGAAGATCCGCATCCTGAACGAGGGCGGCATCCCCATCCACGAGCCGGGCCTGGAAGAGGTGGTGAAGCGCAATGTGGCCGCGGGCCGCCTGCAGTTCACGACCGATGTGGACCTGGCCGTGGCCCATGGCACGCTGCTCTTCATCGGCGTGGGCACGCCGCCGGACGAGGACGGCTCGGCCGACCTGCAGTACGTGGTGGCCGCAGCCCGCTCCATCGGCCAGCGCATGACGGATTACAAGGTCATCGTCGACAAGAGCACCGTGCCGGTCGGCACCGCCGACAAGGTGCGTGCGGCGGTGAAGGAAGAGCTGGTCAAGCGCGGCCTGGGTGATATGGCCTATGCCGTGGTGTCCAACCCCGAGTTCCTGAAGGAAGGCGCGGCGGTCGAGGACTTCATGAAGCCGGACCGGGTCGTCATCGGCTCCGACGACGAGCAGGCCACGCTGCTGATGCGCGCGCTCTACGCCCCGTTCAACCGCACCCAGGACCGCATGCTGGTGATGGATGTGCGCAGCGCCGAGCTGACCAAGTACGCCGCCAATGCGATGCTGGCCACCCGCATCAGCTTCATGAACGAGCTGGCCCTGCTGGCCGAGCGCGTGGGCGCCGACATCGACCTGGTGCGCCGCGGCATCGGCAGCGACACCCGCATCGGCTACCAGTTCCTGTACGCCGGCACCGGCTACGGTGGCTCCTGCTTCCCCAAGGACGTGAAGGCCCTGGTAAAGACCGCGGCCGACACCGGCATCCCGCTGCAGGTGCTCACCGCGGTGGAAGCCGCCAACGAGCGCCAGAAGCGGGTGCTGGTCGACAAGGTGGTGGCCCGCTTCGGCGCGGACCTGACCGGCCGGCGCTTCGCGATCTGGGGCCTGGCCTTCAAGCCCAACACCGACGACATGCGCGAGGCGCCGTCTCTGGTCGTGATCGACGAGCTGACGAAGCGGGGCGCGACGGTGGCGGCCTATGACCCGGTGTCGATGACCGAAGCCGCCCGCGTGCTGGGCCCGCGTGACGACGTGACCCTGGTGGAGCGCGCCGAGGCCGCACTGCAGGGGGCCGATGCGCTGCTGATCGTGACCGAATGGAAGGAGTTCCGCACGCCGGACTTCGACACCATCAAGGCCACGCTGAAGGCGCCGGTGGTGTTCGACGGCCGCAACCTCTACGAGCCCAAGCTGATGAAGGCCATGGGCATCGAGTACAGCGGCATCGGACGCGGCGGCCAGGCATGAAGCTACTGCGCCGGCCCATGGCGGGCCTGCGCGCCTCGCCGCACGAGAGTGCGGCTGCGGTGCTCGACCCACCCTGAGCCCGCTCGCGACGCTTCCTGCCCGACCGCCGAAGGTTGGCGGCGGATTCAGTCGAAGGTCTTGGCGTCCGCCAGCAGTGGCGCGGCCACATCCTTGGCCGAAAGCTGCGGCGTGATACCGTCCAGCGGCCAGGCGACGCCGATGGTTGGGTCGTCCCAGCGCACGGCGCCCTCGCACTCGGGGGCGTAGCGGCCGCTGGTCTTGTAGAGGAAATCGGCGGTCTCGCTCATGACGACAAAGCCATGCGCGAAGCCCGGCGGGATCCACAACTGCCGCTGGTTCTCGGCGGTCAGCTCCACGCCCACCCAACGACCGAAGTTGGGGCTGGAGCGGCGCATGTCGACCGCCACGTCGAACACGGCGCCCGACACGCAGCGCACCAGCTTGCCTTGCGGGTGCGGGGCCAGCTGGTAGTGCAGGCCGCGCAGCACGCCGCGCGAGGAGCGCGAGTGGTTGTCCTGCACGAAGTGCACGGCATACCCGAGGGCCTCGTTGAAGCGCGCCTCGTTCCAGCTCTCGGTGAAGAAGCCGCGCGCGTCGCCGAACACCTTGGGCTCGACGATCAGCACCTCGGGCAGGGCGGTGGGGGTGAGTGTCAGCAACGACATCAGAAGGCCTTGTCGGTCAGCAGCTTGAGCAGGTACTGGCCGTAGCCGTTCTTCACCAAAGGCTTGGCCAGGGCTTCGAGCTGTTCGGCGTTGATCCAGCCCGAGCGGAAGGCGATTTCCTCGGGGCAGGCGACCTTCAGGCCCTGGCGCTTTTCTAGGGTGGCGATGAACTGGCCGGCCTCCAGCAGGCTGTCGTGGGTGCCCGTGTCCAGCCAGGCGTAGCCGCGGCCCATGATCTCGACGCTGAGCTGGCCGCGCCGCAGGTACTCGGCATTCACATCGGTGATTTCCAGCTCGCCGCGGGCGCTGGGGCGGATGCCGGCGGCGATATCGCAGACCTGCTCGTCATAGAAATACAGGCCGGTGACCGCGTAGTTGCTCTTCGGCGCCCTGGGCTTTTCTTCGATGGACAGGGCGCGCTTGTCGGCATCGAACTCGACCACGCCATAGCGCTCGGGGTCGGTCACGTGGTAGGCGAACACGCTGGCGCCCGCGTCGCGTGCGGTGGCATTGGCCAGCAGGCCGGCGAAGTCGTGGCCGTAAAAGATGTTGTCGCCCAGCACCAGGGCGCTGGGCGCGCCACCGACGAAGTCGCGGCCGAGGATGAAGGCCTGGGCCAGGCCGTCCGGGCTGGGCTGCACGCAGTAGCGGATGTTCAGGCCCCAGCGCGCGCCGTCGCCCAGCAGCGCCTCGAAGCGCGGCGTGTCCTGCGGCGTGCTGATCAGCAGGATGTCGCGGATGCCTGCCAGCATCAGCGTGCTGAGCGGGTAATAGACCATCGGCTTGTCGTAGACCGGCAGCAGCTGCTTGCTCATCGCCAGCGTGGCCGGGTGCAGGCGGGTGCCGGAGCCCCCGGCGAGGATGATGCCCTTGCGGTTCTTCATGGCGGGGCCTTTCAGAGGATTTCCAGGAGCATGCGCTCGACGCCCTGCTGCCAGTGCGGCAAGGTCAGGCCGAAGCGCTGCTGCAGCCGGGCGGTGGACAGGCGCGAGTTCAGCGGGCGCGTGGCCGGCGTCGGGTAGTCGCTGGTCGGGATCGGCAGGATCTGGTCAGGCGCAACCTTGATCGCCACGCCGCGCGCGCGGGCGAACTCGATGACGAAGCGGGCGTACTCGTGCCAGCTGGTCTCGCCGCTGGCGACCGCGTGGTAGGTGCCGGTGAGCGCCGGGTTGACCCGCGCGGCGCGCAGCATGTGGGCGGTGAGGTCGGCCAGCAGGTCGGCCCCGGTCGGAGCGCCGATCTGGTCGGCGATGACCTTGAGCTGGTCCCGCTCGCCGGCCAGGCGCAGCATGGTCTTGGCGAAGTTGCCACCGCGGGCGGCATAGACCCAGCTGGTACGCAGGATCAGGTGCTGGCAGCCGCTGGCGCGGATGGCATCCTCGCCCTCGGCCTTGGTGCGGCCGTAGACGCTCAGCGGCGCGATGGGCGCGTCTTCGTCGCGCGGCTGGCTGCCGCTGCCGTCGAAGACGTAGTCGGTCGAGTAGTGCACGAACAGCGCGCCCAGACGCTTGGCTTCGATGGCCAGCAGGGCCGGCGTGGCGGCGTTGATCTGGCGGGCCAGTTCGGGCTCGCTCTCGGCCTTGTCGACGGCGGTGTGGGCCGCGGCATTGACGATGACCTGCGGCGCCAGCGCCTGCACGCGGGTCAGCAGCGCGGCCGGCTGCGTGAAGTCGCCGCCATCGTCATGGTCCAGTGCCACGACCTCGCCCAGCAGCGCGAGCGAGCGCCGCAGCTCCCAGCCGACCTGGCCGCCCTTGCCCAGCAGCAGGATCTTCATCGCTCAGGCCCCGTACTGGGTGGACACCCAGTCGCGGTAGGCGCCGCTCTGCACACGGGCCACCCACTCGGGATGGTCGAGGTACCACTGCACCGTCTTGCGGATGCCGGTCTCGAAGGTCTCGGCCGGCCGCCAGCCCAGCTCGCGCTCGATCTTGCGGGCGTCGATGGCGTAGCGGCGGTCGTGGCCGGGGCGGTCCTTCACGTAGGTGATCAGCCGCGCGTAGGGGCCGTCGGCGGACGGACGCAGTTCGTCGAGCAGCGCGCAGACGGTGTTGACGATGTCGATGTTGGCCTTCTCGTTCCAGCCGCCGATGTTGTAGGTCTCGCCCACACGGCCGCCGGCCAGCACCGCGCGGATGCCGCTGCAGTGGTCCGTCACGTAGAGCCAGTCGCGGATCTGCTGGCCGTCGCCGTAGACCGGCAGCGGCTTGCCGGCCAGTGCGTTGACGATCATCAGCGGGATCAGCTTCTCGGGGAAGTGGTAGGGCCCGTAGTTGTTGGAGCAGTTGGTGGTGAGCACCGGCAGGCCGTAGGTGTGGTGCCAGGCGCGCACGAGGTGGTCGCTGGCGGCCTTGCTGGCGCTGTAGGGGCTGTTGGGCTCGTAGGGGTGGGTTTCGGCGAACGGCGGGTCTTCGGGCTTGAGCGAGCCATAGACCTCGTCGGTCGACACATGGTGGAAGCGGAAGGCCGCCTTGGCGTCGGCGTCCAGCGCGCCCCAGTAGGCGCGGGCGGCTTCCAGCAGCGTGAAGGTGCCGTCGACATTCGTCTTCATGAAGGCGCCCGGGCCGTGGATGGAGCGGTCCACATGGCTCTCTGCCGCGAAATGGACGATGGCGCGGGGCCGGTGGGTGGCGAGCAGCTGGTCGACGAGCGCGCGGTCGCCGATGTCGCCCTTCACGAAATGGTGGCGGGCGTCACCGTCCAATGACTTGAGGTTTTCGAGGTTGCCGGCGTATGTGAGGGCATCGAGGTTGACGATGGGTTCGTCGGACTGACGCAGCCAGTCCAGTACGAAATTGCTGCCGATGAAGCCGGCACCGCCGGTCACAAGGAGGGTCATGGGGGCATCCAGAGTTCAGCGCGTCAGTTTCGCGCATCTTGAGCGAAGGCCCGAACGGAAAAAAGGCCCGCATCAGCGGGCCGGTTCGGGGCGCATCCGCGCGCCGCGTCAGGCGCGGCCGTAGGTGTCCTCGAAGCGCACGATGTCGTCCTCGCCCAGGTAGGAGCCGGACTGCACCTCGATGATCTCCAGCGGCACCTTGCCGGGGTTCGCCAGGCGGTGGGTCTGGCCGAGCGGGATGTAGGTGGACTGGTTCTCGGTCAGCAGGATGGTCTTGTCGCCGTTGACGATCTCGGCCGTGCCGCTGACGACGATCCAGTGCTCCGCGCGGTGGTGGTGCATCTGCAGGCTCAAGGACGCGCCCGGCTTGACCATGATGCGCTTGACCTGGTGGCGCGGGCCGTTGTCGATGCTGTCGTACCAGCCCCAGGGGCGGTGGACCTTGCGGTGCAGGGCCTGCTCACCGCGCTGTTCGGCGCCCAGCCGGTTGACGATCTGCTTGACCTCCTGGCTGCGCGCGCGGTCGCTGACCAGTACCGCGTCCGGCGTCTCGACGACGACGATGTCGGTCAGGCCGACCACACCCACCAGCCGGCTCGTGGCGTGCACCAGGGTGTTCCTGCTGTCCGCGATCAGCGCATCGCCCACAAAGGCGTTGCCATTGGCATCCTTGTCCGCCACCTGCCAGACGGCCTCCCAGGCGCCCAGGTCGTTCCAGCCGGCATCGAGCGCCACCATGCGCAGCGGGATGTCGGTGCCGGGGCAGCGCTCCATGACGGCGTAGTCCACCGACTCGCTCGGCACGGCGGCGAACTCGGCCTTGCCGGGGCGCACGAACTTGGCGTCGGTCTTGCGCGCGGCCCAGGCGGCGCGGGTGGCGGCGGCGATGTCGGGGCGGAAGCGCTCCAGCGCGGTCATCCAGACGCTGGCGCGCAGCACGAACATGCCGCTGTTCCAGTAGTAGCCGCCCTCGGCGAGGTAGCGCTGGGCGGTTTCAAGGTTGGGCTTTTCCACGAACTGAGCGACCGCGAGGCCGGCGCCCTCTTGCTGGGCACGGATATAGCCATAGCCGGTTTCGGGCCGGTCCGGCGTGATGCCGAGGATGGTGATGCCGCCACCGGCAGCGTCGCGGACGGCCGCCTGCAGCGCGGCGGTGAACGCGGCCGGGTGGGTGACGGTCTGGTCGGCCGGCGTGACGACCAGCACCGGGTCCTGGCCGCCTTCCAGCGCGGCCAGCGCGGCCAGCGTCAGTGCCGGCGCGGTGTTGCGGCCCAGGGGTTCGAGCAGCACGCTGCTGGGCTCCAGGCCGGTTTCACGCAGCTGGTCGAGCACGAGGAAGCGGTGTTCGTCATTGCCGACGATGCACGGCGCGCCGAGCGAGAACTCGGGTGCGGCCAGCGCCGCGAGACGCCGCGCGGCGAGCTGGAACAGGCTCTCGTTGCCCGACAGCACGAGGAACTGCTTGGGGTAGCCGGCGCGCGACAGCGGCCACAGCCGCGTGCCGGAGCCTCCGGCCATGATGACGGGCAGCACAGGAATGGGGTTGGAGGTGGCGGACATGGACGTGACGATCAGTTGAAACCTTGGGGATTGAGTTGCTGCCAGCGCCAGCTGTCCTCGCACATGCGTGCGAGGTCGAGCTGCGCCTGCCAGCCGAGCAGTTCGCGCGCCAGGGCCGGGTCGGCCCAGCAGGCGGCCACATCGCCCGGGCGGCGGGCGACGATCTCGTAGGGCACGCGCCGGCCGCTGGCGGCCTCGTAGGCGCGCACCAGCTCCAGCACGCTGTAGCCGCGGCCGGTGCCGAGGTTGACGGTCAGCGAGCCCGGGGTGTCCAGCAGCCGGCGCAGCGCCGCTACATGGCCTTCGGCGAGGTCGGTGACATGGATGTAGTCGCGCACGCCGGTGCCGTCGGGCGTCGGATAGTCATTGCCGAACACCGACAGCTTGTCGCGCCGGCCCACGGCCACCTGGGCCACATAGGGCATCAGGTTGTTGGGCGTGCCGCGCGGGTCTTCGCCGATACGGCCGCTCTCGTGAGCGCCGACCGGGTTGAAGTAGCGCAAGGACGCGGTCTGCCAGGTCGGGTCGGCGGTACCGAGGTCGCGCAGGATCTGCTCGCCCATCAGCTTGCTGGCGCCGTAGGGGTTGGTGGCCGAGGTCGGTGCATCCTCGCGCAGCGGCAACTGCTCGGGGGCGCCGTAGACCGTTGCGCTGGAGCTGAACACCATGCGCGTGCAGCCGTGGCGCCGCATCACCTCGCAGGTGTTGACCAGGCCGCCGAGGTTGTTGCGGTAGTAGGCCAGCGGCTGCGCGACCGACTCCCCGACCGCCTTGAAGGCCGCGAAATGCACGACGGCGGCCGGCCGGTGGCGGCCAAAAATCTCATCCAGCGCAGCGGCGTCGCACACATCGGCGCGTTCGAACTCGATCGGGGCCGTGGCCAGTTCCGCCAGACGGTCCAGGACGATGGGCGAGCTGTTGGTGAAGTTGTCGACACCGACCACGCGGAAGCCGGCCTGCTGGAGTGCGAGCCAGGTGTGGGAGGCGATGTAGCCGGCGGCGCCGGTGAGGAGGATGGTAGTTGGCATCAGAGCACCAGGACTTGCGCCACACAGCCCGTGCTGGCGGCTTTGTAGGACAGAAACCCGGTACTGCTGTCGCGGTTGTTGCGCGTGTACTGGCAGCCGACCGACAGTGATTGCGAATAGGCCCAGCGCACGCCCAAGGCGTAGGTCCGGGTGTTGTCGTAGCCTGGGGCGGTGACCAGGTCGACGGTCTGCGTCGTGCTGTGCAGGTAACCGGCCGAGGAGGTGAGCGCGACGGCGCTGGTGATCGAATAGCTGGCGCTGAGCTGGGACGACCAGAAGCGCTGGTTCACGTCGGACGCACGAACTTGGGTTGACTGGCCGGTGTCACGCGACAGCTGGGCCTGCAGCGCCAGCTTGGCGCTCGCCTGCCAGTTCAGGCTGATGGCGCCGGTGGTCCCGGAAAAGTCCGCCACCCCGGGCAGGCTGTTCTTGGTGCGGCTGCGGCTGAGGCGGACCGAACCCGTCAGGGGCTGTCCGCTCGACCAGCTGGCCGTCAGATCCAGGTCGCGACGGCTCGAGTCATTCGCCACGGTGACCACGACCACCTGCTGGGTGACCGGGTCAATTGCAAAGCGCTGCGCGTAGTTCGGCGAATGTCCGTTTTGCTGCCTCGCCGTCACGCCGAGGCGGATGTTGGCTCCAGGGGTGGCATACACGCCGAGCGAGGTGGTGTCTGCATCAAACGCGAGGCGCTCGTACTCGGCTGCCGAAAAGCTGCGGCGGGTTTGGCTGTACCCGAGCTCAACCGTGTAGCGGGTCAGCACACCGATGCGAGCGACCGCCGCGTAGGTGTCGTCGCGCTGCGTGTTCTTTTTGCGAATCGGCGCGATGCCGCCGATATTGAAATCGGCCAGCGCGCGCGAGCTGGTCGCGCTCAAGGTGCCCGACAGGTTGCCGATGGTTTGCCAGTCCAGCGCCGACCGCAGCGAGTAAGACTGGTTGTTCAGGCTGGTGTCGCGCGAGTAGCGGTTGTTTTGCAGCGACGCGTCGACGGTCACATGCTGCCGACCCAGGCGCTGGTCGGCGCCGGCGAGCAGGCCGGTAGAAATGACGGTGTCGTCGTTGCCATTGGCCGACTCCCGGTAGAGGTTGGACACCTGGGTATAGCCCAGCGAGCCGCCAACGTAATGCGGCACGTTCTGGCTCCAGCATGCCGGGCTGGCCAGGGAGAGCAGGCACAGCGACAGCGGGCGCAGCGGCAGGGTTCGGTTGAGGAGGGGAATGACGCTCATCGGGTCTGAGCCTCAGTAGGCATGGCGGTCGAACACCACCAGCCGCACGGTACGCAGGATGATCTGCATGTCCAGGGCCAGCGACCAGTTGCGGAGGTACTCCAGATCGTATTCAACGCGTGCCTTCATCTTGTCGATGGTGTCGGTCTCGCCGCGCAGGCCGTTGACCTGGGCCCAGCCGGTGATGCCGGGCTTGACCTTATGCCGCACCATATAGGCCTTGATGAGCTTGCGGTACTCCTCGTTGTGGGCAACCGCATGCGGGCGCGGGCCGACGATGCTCATGCGGCCCTGCAGTACGTTGATGAACTGCGGCAGTTCGTCCAGCGAGGTGCGCCGGATGATGGCGCCGAAACGCGTGATGCGGGGATCGTCCTTGGTGGCCTGCTTGACGACGTTGCCGTTGTCCAGCGTGCGCATCGAGCGGAACTTGTAGACGATGATCTCCTCGCCATCCAGTCCGTTGCGGCGCTGCTTGAAGATGATGGGCCCGGGCGAGCTCAGCTTGACGCCGATGGCCAGCACCAGCAGGATCGGCGAGATCAGCACCAGGATCAGCGACGCAAGCACGATGTCGCTGAGCCGTTTGACGAGCTGGTTGGTGCCCGTGAACGGCGTCTCGCAGATGCCCACCACCGGCACGCCGCTGATGTCCTGCAGCCGCCCCTGGATGATGCTGATGCCGAACACATCGGGCACGAAGAACAGCGAGGCCGTCGTGCCCTGGACCTGCTCCAGCAACTCGACGATGCGGGGCTGCGAGCCGAGCGGCAGCGTGATGTAGACCTCGCGCACGCCATGGCTGCGCACGTAATCGCTCAGTTCGGACAGCCGGCCGAGCAGTTCCTCGCCGGCCGCCGGATGCAGCCGGTCGCGGCTGCGGTCGTCGAAATAGCCCAGGCAGATGACGCCTTGAGATTCGCGCAAGGCGCGCGCCAGCTTGTGGCCGAGCGGGCCGGCGCCCACGACGACGGCGGTCCGCCGCGAGCCTGGTGCGCTGGCGCGCCAGCGCTGCACACGCCGGCCGGCCTCGACCGCCACGATTTGCACGACGGGTGTGATCACGGCCCACCAGATCAGGACCCGCTCCTCGAAATAGTGCAGGCTGTTGGTCGCGTAGCCGCACAGGAACAGGATGCTGAGCAGCATCAGCCAGGAGGACACCACGTCCACCAAGGCGCTGGCCGGGTGGTCGTTGAACCGGTTGCGGCCCGGAAAGGTCAACGCGAACACCAGCAGGCACAGCGTCAGGGCCGGTCGCATCAGCGGTTCATCGAAATGCCCACTGACGGCCAGAAAGCTGCCGACGATGATTCCAGGCTCAAGGAAAGCGGCGATCAGCGACTCAACCGACTGCGGTGCGCTGTAGAACGTCCTCTTGTAGCTTCGATCCTCGAACATCGTTTGGTTGCTTGGCGCCTTGCGGCGCTACGGCCGGGGCTGGCGGGAAGGCGATCCAAGATTCTCGCTCAGCAAATTTGACAGTCCGAAGGCAAACCCTCTGACGCGGGGGCCGCTGCCTACAATCTTCGGCATGTCTGCGCCCTGGCCCATGCCGCCCCTGCCCGCCCTCACGCCGCTGCTGATGCCGGCGCTGCAGGACCGCCTCGTGCTTCTGATCAACCATGTGCTGTCGCGCGAGCCCGTGGCCTGCCAGCGCCTGAGGCCGCTGGCCGGGCGCGGGCTGACGGTGCATCTGGCGGGCTGGCCCAGCCTGCTGCCCGCGGTGCCGGATCTGGCGCTGGGCGTCACGCCGGCCGGCCTGTTCGAGCGCCTCGATGCCGCCCCGGCCGGTGCGGGCGGCCTGCGCATCGAGATCGACGCGTCCAACCCGGCCAAGCTCGCGCTGGGTGTGATCAGCGGCGGCGCGCCGGGCGTCACGGTACAGGGCGACGCCGCGTTTGCCGGCGAAATGCACTGGCTGATGGACAACCTGCGCTGGGACATCGAGGACGACCTGGCCGGCATCGTCGGCCCGCTGGCGGCGCGCCAGCTCGCGCAGTTCGGCCGCGTGCTGCGCGGCACGCTGTCGGGCCTGGTCCAGCGCGCGTCGCCCACTTCGCCCGGCAGCAGCGCATGAGGTTTGTCTCGCGCTTGCTGGTCATTCTGTGGACGGTCTGGCGCTTTGGTCTCGATGACCTGGCGCTGTCCGGGCTGCGACGGCGGCGCTTCCAGCTGCTGAGACGCTTCACGCGCCTCGGGCGCAGCTGGCAGGAGCCGCGTGGCGTGCGGCTGCGCCTGGCGCTGGAGCAGCTGGGGCCGATCTACGTCAAGTTCGGGCAGGTGCTGTCGACCCGGCGCGACCTGCTGCCCGAGGATGTGGCGCTGGAGCTGGCCTTGCTGCAGGACCGGGTGCCCCCTTTCCCGGCGCTGCAGTCGCGGGAGATGATCGAGCGTGCATTCGGCCGGCCGCTGGAGCAGCTGTTCGCGAGTTTTGATGCCGAGCCGGTCGCCAGCGCCAGCATTGCGCAGGTGCATTTCGCGACGCTCAAGGACGGCCGCGAGGTGGCGGTCAAGGTGCTGCGCCCCGGCATGCTGGACGTCATCGACGACGATCTGGCACTGATGCGCCAGCTGGCAGTCTGGATCGAACGCTTCTCGGCCGACGGTCGGCGTCTGAAGCCGCGCGAGGTGGTGGCCGAGTTCGATACCTATCTGCACGACGAGCTCGACCTGGTGCGCGAGGCGGCCAATGCGGCCCAGCTGCGCCGCAACATGGCCGGGCTGGAGCTGGTGCTGGTGCCCGAGATGCACTGGGAGCTGTGCAGCTCCGAGGTCATCGTGATGGAGCGCATGAAGGGCGTGCCCATCTCCCAGCGAGCCACGCTGGAGGCGGCCGGCATCGACATCAAGAAGCTGGCGCGCGATGGCGTCACCATCTTCTTCACCCAGGTGTTCCGCGACGGCTTTTTCCATGCCGACATGCATCCGGGCAATATCCAGGTCAGCCTGGCACCGGAGACTTTTGGCCGTTACATCGCGCTGGACTTCGGCATCATCGGCACGCTGACCGAGGTCGACAAGGACTACCTCGCGCAGAACTTCATCGCCTTCTTCCAGCGCGACTACAAGCGCGTGGCCGAGCTGCACATCGCCTCCGGCTGGGTGCCGCCGGAGACGCGGGTGGATGCGCTGGAGAGCGCCGTGCGGGCCGTCTGCGAGCCGCATTTCGACCGGCCGCTGAAGGACATCTCGCTCGGCCAGGTGCTGATGCGGCTGTTCCAGACCTCGCGCCGCTTCAATGTCGAGATCCAGCCGCAGCTCGTGCTGCTGCAGAAGACGCTGCTCAACATCGAAGGCCTGGGGCGCCAGCTGGACCCGGAGCTCGACCTCTGGGCCACGGCCAAGCCTTTCCTGGAGCGCTGGATGAACGAGCAGGTCGGCTGGCCCGCGCTGAACAAGCAGCTGCAGAAGGAGGCGCCGCGCTTTGCGCAGTTCATTCCCGAACTGCCGCGGCTGCTGCATGACGCACTCAAGGCCCAGGTCCGCCGTGGCGGCGATGCCGACCTGAAGGCACTGGTCCGTGAGCTGCGCAGCACGAACCGGCTGCTCGCCGGCCTGGTGTGGGCGGGCGTTGGTTTCAGCTTCGGCGTGCTGCTGACCTGGCTGATGGCGCGCCTTCTGGGGATGGGCCTCTAGCCGGGTCTTTTTGCGGCGCCCTCATAATCCGCGCCAATTTTTCGCCCGCCGGGCCAGACTCCATGAACACCACGCTGATCGTTTTCGTCGTGCTCTACCTGCTCGGCACGCTGGGTATTGGCGTCTGGGCGGGCACACGGGTCAAGAACACCAGCGATTTCGCGGTTGCCGGCCGCAGCCTGCCGCTGATCATGGTGGTGACCACCACCTTCGCGACCTGGTTCGGCGCCGAGACCGTGATGGGCCTGCCAGCCAAATTCGTGCAGGGCGGCCTGAACGCCGTCGTCGAGGACCCCTTCGGCGCCGGCCTGTGCCTGGTGCTGGTGGGCGCCTTCTTTGCGGCCAAGCTCTACCAGAAGAACCTGCTGACCATCGGCGACTTCTACCGCCAGCGCTACGGCAAGGGCGTCGAGATCTTCTGCTCGCTGGCCATCATCCTGAGCTACCTGGGCTGGGTGGCCGCCCAGGTCACGGCGCTGGGCCTGGTCTTCAACATCTTGACCGACGGCGCGATGAGCCCGCAGACCGGCATGATCGTCGGCCTGCTCGCGGTGCTGGTCTATGTCGTCATTGGCGGCTTCCTGGCCGTGGCCTGGACGGACTTCATCCAGATGATCGTGCTGGTCATCGGCCTGGGCGTCATTGCCGTGTTCGCGGCCGACCTGGCCGGCGGCCCGGACAAGGTGCTGGACCTGGCAAAGAACCGCGACCTGGGCCGCTTCCTGCCCGAGCCCAGCTTCACCCAGCTGGCCATGTTCATCGGCTCGGGCCTGACGATGATGCTGGGCTCGATTCCGCAGCAGGACGTGTTCCAGCGCGTGATGTCGGCCAAGGACGCCAAGACCGCCCAGCGTGGCGCCATGATCGGCGGCTTCAGCTACATCGCCTTCGCCTTCGTGCCGATGTTCATCGTGCTGGCCGCGGTTGGCGTGATGGGCGACAAGGCCCTGGAGCTGGCCCAGAACGACTACCAGCGCGTGCTGCCCAGCTTTGTGATGGGCCATATGCCGTTGATCATGCAGATTTTGTTCTTCGGCGCGCTGCTGTCGGCGATCAAGAGCACGTCCTCGGCCACGCTGCTGGCGCCGACCACCAGCTTCGTCGAGAACATCCTCAGGCAGATCCGGCCGCAGATGAGCGACAAGCAGCAGCTCGTCGCGATGCGGGTGACGCTCGTGGTCTTTGCCTTCGCGGTGCTGGCCTACGCGATTGCGCTGCAGGGCACCCCGATCTACGACCTCGTCAGCGCGGCCTACCAGGTCACGCTGGTGGCGGCCTTCGTGCCGCTGGTGTTCGGCCTGTACTGGAGCCGTGCGACGACGCAGGGCGCCATCTTCTCGATCTTTGCCGGCATTGCGGTGTGGGTGGCCTTCTTCCCGCAGATCACCACCTGGGGCGAGCGCTTCCCGGGCCAGTTGGCTGGCCTGCTGGCCGCGCTGGCCGGTATGGTGCTGGGCTCGCTGATGCCCCAGCTGCTGGCCAACCGGCACGAGCACGTCAGCCACCACCTCAAGCCGCATCCGTGAGCGGCCGGGCTTGAAACCGGCGGCCAGGCCCTAAAATCTCGGGCTTTGCCTTCTCTTTTGCACCACCATGCCGATCTACGCCTACCGCTGCAGCGCCTGTGGCCACGCCAAGGACGTGCTGCAAAAGCTTTCTGATGCTCCCCTGACCACCTGCCCGTCCTGCGGCGCCGAGGCCTTCGGCAAGCAGCTCACGGCGGCAGGCTTCCAGCTCAAGGGCTCGGGCTGGTACGCCACCGACTTCAAGGGCAGCGGCACCGCGGCGCCTGCCAATGCTCCCGCGCCGGCCGAGGCGCCCAAGGCCGAGGCCAGCAGCGCGGCGTCGCCGCCTGCGGCCTGCGGCGGGTCCTGCGCCTGCCACTGACCAGGAACGACGTGGGCGCCTCACTCCGCAAATACCTCGTCGCCGGCCTGCTGGTCTGGCTGCCGCTGGCCATCACGATCTGGGTGCTGGCCCAGGTGCTCGACGTCGTCAACGGCGTGTTTGGCTCGCTGCTGGCCGCGCTGGCCCTGATCCTGCCGGTGTCGCTGCGCGAGGGCCTGCTGGAGTTGCGCCACGTGCCGGGCCTGGGTGTCGTCATCCTGGCCGCCGGGCTGCTGGCCACGGGCGTCTTCGTCGCCAACATCTTTGGCCAGTGGCTGTTGACGCAGTGGGACCGGCTGCTGTCCAACATCCCCATCGTCAAGAGCATCTACAGCTCGGTTAAGCAGGTCTCGGACACACTGTTCTCCAGCAGCGGCAACGCCTTCCGTGAGGCGGTGCTGGTGCAGTACCCGCGTGCCGGCAGCTGGACCATCGCCTTCGTCACCGGCACGCCCAGCGGCGAGGTGGCCTGCCATCTGGATGGTGAGCACACCAGCGTCTACGTGCCGACCACGCCCAACCCGACTTCCGGCTTCTTCCTGATCGTGCCGACGGCCGAGCTGCGTCCGCTGCAGATGACGGTGGACGAGGCGCTGAAGTACATCATCTCGATGGGCACGGTGGCGCCCCAACCGCAGCCTGCCAACCCCTGTGCGCCGGCCGACGTGGCGGCGCGAGACCCCCAGGGCGCGCCGCGAAATTAGAAGGGTTGGGCGCCCCGGCCGGCGTCCAATCCTGAGAGCCGAGCGAGCTCATCAGCGCCTCCACAGAACACCCCCGCAAAGCATCCGGAGAACCCCATGCGTACCTGCTATGCCGGCCAAGTCAGCGAACAGCTGCTCGACCAGACCGTGACCCTGATGGGCTGGGCCCATCGTCGCCGTGACCACGGCGGCGTCATCTTCATCGACCTGCGTGACCGCGAGGGCCTCGTCCAGGTCGTCTGCGATCCCGATCGCGCCGACATGTTCAAAGTGGCGGAAGAAGTCCGCAACGAGTTCTGCCTGAAGATCATCGGCAAGGTGCGCGCCCGCCCCGCCGGCACCGAGAACGCCAACCTCGTGTCTGGCAAGGTCGAGATCCTGTGCCACGAGATCGAGGTGCTGAATCCGTCGGTCACGCCGCCCTTCCAGCTCGACGACGACAACCTGTCCGAGACGACCCGGCTCACGCACCGCGTGCTGGACCTGCGCCGCCCCTACATGCAGAACAACCTGATGCTGCGCTACAAGGTGGCGATGGAGGTGCGCAAATTCCTGGACGAGCACGGCTTCATCGACATCGAGACGCCGATGCTCACCAAGAGCACGCCCGAGGGCGCACGCGACTACCTCGTGCCCAGCCGCGTGCACGACGGCCACTTCTTCGCGCTGCCGCAGTCGCCCCAGCTGTTCAAGCAGCTGCTGATGGTGGCGGGCTTCGACCGCTACTACCAGATCACCAAGTGCTTCCGCGACGAGGACCTGCGCGCTGACCGCCAGCCCGAGTTCACGCAGATCGATATCGAGACCAGCTTCCTCACCGAGGAGGAAATCCGCTCGATGTTCGAGGGCATGATCCGCCATGTCTTCCGCAAGGCGCTGAACGTCGAGCTGGGCGACTACCCGGTGATGAAGTACGCCGAGGCCATGCATCGCTTCGGCTCCGACAAGCCCGACCTGCGTGTGAAGCTCGAGTTCACCGAGCTGACCGACGCGATGACGACGGTCGACTTCAAGGTCTTCAGCGGCCCGGCCACGACGCCGGGCGGCCGCGTCGTCGCGCTGCGCGTGCCGGGCGGTGCCGCGATGAGCCGCGGCGAGATCGACGCCTACACCGAGTTCGTCAAGATCTACGGCGCCAAGGGCCTGGCCTGGATCAAGGTCAACGAGGTCGCCAAGGGCCGCGAGGGCCTGCAGTCGCCCATCGTCAAGAACCTGCACGACGAGGCCGTGGCTGAGATCCTCAAGCGCAGCGGCGCCCAGGACGGCGACCTGCTGTTCTTTGGCGCTGACAAAGCCAAGATCGTCAACGACGCCATCGGCGCGCTGCGTCTGAAGGTCGGCCACAGCGACTTCGGCAAGGCCAACGGCCTGTTCGAGGACAAGTGGGCGCCGCTGTGGGTGGTCGACTTCCCGATGTTCGAGCACGACGAGGAGAACAACCGCTGGGCGGCCGTTCACCACCC